>NZ_VLJQ01000119.1:0-9171 GCF_007829375.1 Nocardioides sp. J9
CCCTGCCGACCCCGAACGTCGTCGTCCCCTTCCGGCGGCTGACGAAGGCCGCCACCTGGATCACCTCCTACGTCGACCCCGAGGACCGCACCACCGTGCGCGAGGAGCGCGACACCGAGCGGCTCGCGAGCCTGACCGCGGACGAGCAGCGGTGGCTGACCCAGCTGCTGGACCGGCTGCCGGACTCCTTCGCCGACGCCGACGAGCTGACCGCGCTGATCTACGGCGTGCCGAAGCTCGCCCGTGGCCTGGCCCTCGAGGACGCCCCCACCGACGAGGTGAAGGCGGACCAGAAGGCGTTCTTCCGGCTGCTCTACCAGCTGCTGGTCTCCGCCGAGCGCGGACCGCGGCTGCCCACGCTGTTCGCCGCGCTGGGCCCCGAGCGGGTCCGGGCGCTGCTCACGCCCTGACCTGCCTCGACGGCCGCCGGGACCTGGCGGCCGTTTCCCGGACCTGGTGGCCGTTTCCCGGACCTGGTGGCTGCTGCAGCGGCCAACAAGTCCGGGAATCACCGCCCAGGCGGTGATTCCCGGGCCTCAGCGCTGCCCGAACCCCTCGTGCTTCGGCGGCTCGTAGAACATCACCGCGACCAGCCCCACGGCGTACACCACGGCCGGCAGCCACAACGAGTCCTGCATCGCGTCGCTGAACCGGGCAGCGGCGGCCGGGTCGGGGATCCGCTCCGCGCCGGCCTCGCCCTGAGCGACCGCGCCGGGGAGGTGGTGGGCCAGACGGCTGTCCATGAGCACCGCGATCGCGGCGGCGCCGAGCACGGAGCCGACCTGGCGGGTCGCGTTGTAGACGCCGGCGCCCGCACCGGCCAGGCTCATCGGCAGGTTGCGGTTGGCGGTCGCGGCGGTCGGCGACCAGATGAACGCGTTGCCGATGCCGACCAGCCCCATCGCCACGCAGACCTCCCACACCGCAGCCTCCGGCTGGAGCGTCCAGATCAGGACCAGGAAGCCGACGAGGCTGGCACCGAAGCCGAAGCCGGTGACCAGCCGCGGGTGGAGGCGGTCGGTCAGCCGCCCGACCGGCTGGGCGAGGACGATCGACATGACCGCCATCGGCAGCAGGAGCAGCGCCGACTGGGTCGGCGAGTAGCCGCGCACGGCCTGGGCCCACAGCATCAGCGGGAACCCGAAGGCCGCGGCCGTGGCCCCCATGCAGGCGATCGCGGCGTTGGACACCGAGAAGTTGCGGTCCCGGAAGAGGCTGAGCGGCACCAGCGGCTCGGCGCGGTTGAGCCGCTGCCAGACCAGGAACACGACGAGGAGCACGGCGCCGCCGGCGATCATCGCGATGATCCAGCCGGCCCAGTCCTTCTGGTGGCCCTCCTGGATGCCGAAGCAGAGCAGGAACATCGCCGCGCCGGACAGCGCGACGCCGAGCCAGTCGAAGCTGTGCGCGTGCGTGGGCAGCGCGGGCACGAGTCGCCACGCCATGACGAAGGCGAACACCCCGAACGGGATGTTGATGAAGAAGATCCACTCCCAGCCCAGGCCGTCGGTCAGCACGCCGCCGAGGATCGGGCCGACGACCATGGCGACGCCCGCGGTCGCACCCCACAGCGCCATCGCCCGGCCGCGCTGGGCAGCGGGGAAGATGCGGGTGATGATCGCCATCGTCTGCGGCGTCATCATCGAGGCGCCGAAGCCCTGCACGACGCGGGCCAGGATCAGCGCCTCGACGGTGTCGGTGAGGCCGCACCACAGGGAGGCGAGGGTGAAGACGGTCAGGCCCACCAGGTAGAGCCGCTTCGCCCCGAAGCGGTCACCCAGGCGTCCGGTGATCAGGACCGGGACCGCGTAGGCGAGCATGTAGGCACTGGTCACCCAGACGACGTCGTTGACCGACGCCTCGAGGTCCTCGATGATCGTCGGCGTCGCGACCGTGACGATGGTCAGGTCGACCAGGATCATGAAGAACCCGATCACCAGCGCCCACAGCGCCGGCCAGGGGTTCGCCACCTCGGTCGTGCTGCCGGTCTGCGGGGTCGCGCTCTGGGTCACGGAGGGAGTCAACACCCGCCCACCGACAGCCTGTTCCCGGGGGGACACAATGAGGGCATGAGCATCACGCCCGGCACCGACCTGATGGCCGGTCCCCCGCCCACCCACCTGCCCGTCGACCCGGCCGCCGAGCTGCTCGCGGCGGGTGAGACCCCGGCCGCCGTCGTACGCCGCCTGCCCGCGTCGCCGCTGGCCTGGGCGACCCTCGCCGAGCAGGCCCGCGACGGCGGCGCCGACGACGTGACGGTCTACGCCTACGCGCGCGTCGGCTACCACCGCTCGCTGGACATGCTGCGCCGCAACGGCTGGAAGGGCCACGGCCCCGTGCCGTGGGAGCACGAGCCGAACCGCGGCTTCCTGCGCGCGCTCGCCCTCCTCGCGATCGCGGCCCGCGCCATCGGCGAGACCGACGAGTGGGAGCGCTGCTCGACCTTCCTGCGCGACTCCAGCCAGACGGCGTACGACGAGCTGCTGGCCTGACCGCCCGCCCTGACGTCCCGCTCCTGACGTCCCGCTCCTGATGGACCCGCTCCCGCGCCTGGGCCCGCGGGTCTGGTGGGTCTACCTCGCCGTGGACACGCCGAAGACCGTCGCGCAGCTGGCGGAGGAGGCGGGGATCGTCGAGGAGTCGATCCGCAGGCACCTGCGCCGCCTCGAGCGCGAGGGGCTGGTCCGCGAGACCCGGGAGCCCGGTGCGCCGACGATGTGGGTGCAGGCGCGCGGGCTCGACCCGGCCACCCGCTACCGGGTCGTGGGCCGGGTGCAACGCGGACGGCTCCAGGAGCCGCCCGACCTCCTCGCGCCCGAGCACGGGCGCCGGGCCCGGCGCTGGTGGTGGCCGTTCCGCCGCTGACGAGCGGTCAGCGGCTGGTCAGCGGCGGGTGGCAGCGCGGCGTACGGAGTCGACCAGGAAGGTGTCCACGACAGCAGCGAGCGAGGCGATCCAGAGGCGCACGGTCAGTCCCTTGCCTTCGGTTGGGCGGTGAGGATGGACAGGAGGATCGCCCGCACGCCGGCCATGGGCGGGGTCGCGGGCCGCCCAGCCCGGTGGGCACCGCTGACGGCGGGACGCTCGGTCTGGGGGACCGGCTCCGTCGCGCGGTGCTTGTGGGTCTGGCGGCTGATCCGCATGCGTTCTCCTTCGTCCGAAGCGTGCACCTGACCAGACGGCACCGGACCGCGAACATCACGCGATTCCCGGAAGATTTTCCTCTTCCGCCGGTGCCGCCCGCCGGAGCACGGGCCGGCGCACCCCGGGTGGGGTGCGAGCAGCAGGTGCCCACCGGTGACAGGTGCAACCGGTCACACTTCGGGACCGGTGCTTCCACCACGCGGTCGCCCGGGCGGATCAGTCCAGGACGAAGCCGAACAGCGGGCTGTCCGGCGGCACCTTCTCGACGCGCAGCCGCGAGGCCTCCATCCGCTCCAGCAGCGGGGCCAGGTCGTCGCGGTGCTGCATCTCGATGCCGACCAGCGCGGGACCGAACTCGCGGTTGTTGCGCTTGGTGTACTCGAACAGGGTGATGTCGTCGTCCGGGCCGAGCACGTCGTCGAGGAAGCGGCGCAGCGCACCGGGCTCCTGCGGGAACTCGACCAGGAAGTAGTGCTTGAGGCCCTCGTGGACCAGGGCCCGCTCGACGATGTCGGCGTAGCGCGAGACGTCGTTGTTGCCGCCGGAGACGACCACGACGACCTTGCTGCCCGGCGCCAGCCGCGCCGTGGTCTCGTCGAGGCGGAGCGCGGACGCGGCGAGGGCGCCGGCGGGCTCGGCGATGATGCCGTCGACCTGGTAGAGGTCGAGCATCTCGACGCAGATCAGTCCTTCGGGCACGGCGGCCAGGGAGAGGTCGACGGACTCCCGGGCGCCGGCCACGGCCCGGTAGGTCAGGTCACCGACCCGGCGCACGGCGGCGCCGTCGACGAACGGGTCGACGGACTCGAGCTCGACGGGTCCGCCGGCCTCGAGGGCGGCGGAGAGCGACGCGGCACCGGACGGCTCGGCAGCGACCACCCTGACGCCGGGGACCCGCTCGGCCAGCACCGTCAGGCAGCCCGCGATCAGGCCGGCGCCGCCGACCGGCAGGACGAGCGCGTCGGGCTGCCAGCCGAGCTCGGCGGCCTGCGCGAGGACCTCGGCGGCGACGGTGCCCTGCCCGGCGATGATGCCGGGGTGGTCGAAGGCCGGGATGACGGTGGCCCCGGAGGCGGCGGCGAACTCAGCGGCGGCGACCGCGGCGTCGTCGTACCCCTCCCCCGCGATGACGACCTCCACCTGCTCGCCGCCCAGCGCGGCGACCCGGTCGCGCTTCTGCCGCGGCGTCGTGCGCGGCAGGAAGATCGTGGCGTGCACGCCGGCGCGGGCGCAGGCGAAGGCGACGCCCTGGGCGTGGTTGCCGGCGCTGGCGCAGGTCACCCCGCGGGCCCGCTCCTCGTCGGTCAGCCCGGCGAGCACCGTGTAGGCGCCGCGGGCCTTGTACGAGCGGACCGGGGTGAGGTCCTCACGCTTGAGCCAGACGTCGAGGCCGGTCAGCGCCGAGAGCCGGTCGGCGCGCTGGAGCGGGGTCGGCGGGACGACCGAGGCCAGCAGCCCGGCCGCCCGCTCGACGTCGGCAGTAGTGGGCAGGGACGTGGTCACCGTCAGCCGACGGTCTTGCCGGCGGAGCGCAGGTGCTCGCAGGCCTCGACGACGCGCGCGGCCATCCCGGCCTCGGCGGCCTTGCCCCACGAGCGCGGGTCGTAGCTCTTCTTGTCGCCGACCTCGCCGTCGACCTTCAGCACGCCGTCGTACTTCGTGAACATGTGCGTCGCGACGGGACGGGTGAAGGCGTACTGGGTGTCGGTGTCGATGTTCATCTTGACCACGCCGTAGTCGACGGCCGCACCGATCTCCTCGGCGGTCGAGCCGGAGCCGCCGTGGAAGACCAGGTCGAAGGGCTTCGAGCCCTCGGCCAGGCCGAGCTCCTTCACGACGGCGTCCTGGGCCGTGCGGAGGATCTCCGGGCGCAGCTTGACGTTGCCCGGCTTGTAGACGCCGTGCACGTTGCCGAAGGTGAGCGCCGTCAGGTAGCGGCCCTTCTCGCCGACGCCGAGGGCGCGCACGGTGGCGAGGGCGTCCTCGGGGGTGGTGTAGAGCTTATCGTCGATGGCACCGACGATGCCGTCCTCCTCGCCGCCGACGACGCCGACCTCGATCTCGAGGATGATCCGCGCCGCGGCCGCCTTCGCGAGCAGCTCCTCGGCGATCTGGAGGTTCTCCTCCAGCGGCACGGCGGAGCCGTCCCACATGTGCGACTGGAACAGCGGCGCCTCACCGCGGGCGACGCGCTCGGCGGAGATGTCGAGGAGCGGGCGGACGAAGCCGTCCAGCTTGTCCTTGGGGCAGTGGTCGGTGTGCAGCGCGATGTTGACCGGGTAGTTCTTCGCGACCTCGGCGGCGTACGCCGCGAAGGCGACCGAGCCGGTGACCATGTCCTTCACGCCCGGGCCGGAGAGGTACTCCGCGCCACCGGTCGAGATCTGGATGATGCCGTCCGAGCCGGCGTCGGCGAAGCCCTTGAGGGCCGCGTTGAGCGTCTGCGAGGAGGAGACGTTGATCGCGGGGAACGCGAACGAGCCGCCCTTGGCGGCATCGAGCATCTCGGCGTACTTCTCGGGGGTGGCGATGGGCATGCTGGGGCTCCTGCGGCGGTGCGGGTGCGGTTGCGGTCGACGCCGATCAACCTACCGCGACAACCGATCGGCGGTGACCGGCGTATCCCCCCCATGACGGACCATGGACACCCCATCCCCCGGAGGACACCCCGATGCAGGACCTCACCGACCGGCTGGACGCCGAGCTGGGCCGCGCGCCCGAGCCGACCTTCGACATCGCGGACACCCTGGCCGCCGGCCACCGGGCGGTACGCCGGCGCCGGGCCGCGCTGGGTGCCGCGGGGCTCGCCGCGGCGCTGGTCGTCGGCGCGCTCGTGACGACGGCGACGGGCGGACTGGCACGCGACGTGCAGGACGCCGCTCCGACCTGGGCCGACCAGCCGAGGGAGGTGACGTGACCGGTCGAGGACGCCGCCTTCCCGGTACGCCACCGCGACGGCCAGTGGGAGGTGAACCCGGAGGCGACCGTCCTCCACGAGGACCGGCGATCCGGCGCCGTGCTGTGGGAGCTCGAGGTTCACGGCCAGCACGTCTACGTGCGCGGCGACCGCACGGGGTCGTGGACCCTGGCACCGGTCGGCGTGGCCAGTCCACCGCTCCGTGCGTGGGCCACCGACCCCGCCATGATGCCGCCGGCCGCGCCGCGGGTGCCGGTCGTGCCCGGCTGGGACGACCGCGACGAGCCGCTGCTGGTCGTCGACGGCAGGCTGCGCATCCACCCCGACGCCGAGGTGGTGCGCAACAGCACCTTCACCGCCTCCAACGGTGCGCAGGGGCGTCTGGTGCACCTCGAGGTCGGCAATGAGTGCCACCGCGGCAGCTGTGCGGGGATGCAGGGGTGGTACGTCCTCGTCGACGCCGAGCTCAACGTCACCCTGCAGGCGCTGCCGTTCAACGGCGTGACCGCCGAGGAGTGGGCTGAGTACGTGCTGACCCTCCCCTACGACGTCGAGCGCGCGGACGGCGCCCGGTGAGGCGGGCGGAGCGCGACGCGTCGTACGTCGAGTTCGCGACCAGCCGGCGCGACCAGCTGCGCCGGATCGCCTACGGCATGTGCGGCGACTGGCACCGTGCCGACGACCTCGTCCAGACCGCCCTCGTCCGCCTCTACGTCGCGTGGCCGCGGGTCGCCCGGCACGGCACCGAGGACGCCTACGTCCGCAAGATCCTGCTCAACGCCGCCATCGACGAGTCCCGCCGCCCGGCCCGCCGCGAGCGGCCGACGGCCGAGCTCCCCGAGGTCGCCGCGGCGCCCGGGGTCGCGGTCGAGGACCGGGACTCGCTGGTCGCGGCGCTGCAGCAGCTGCCGGCCCAGCCGGTGGCCGAGACGGCTGCCGAGCTCGGGGTCACGGAGGGCACGGTGAAGAGCCACACCTCCCGCGGGCTGGCCGCGCTGCGCGGCACGCTGGCCCCGGTCGACTCCTGAGGCACCCCGGGGACCGGCGGGAGGGCCGTCAGCCCCGCCAGGCCTCGTCGCTGGACAGGTCGGCGTGCTGGCGCACCCAGGCGTGCATCGCGATCGCCGCGGCGGCCGAGGCGTTGATCGACCGGGTCGAGCCGAACTGGGCGATCGAGAAGGTGCCGTCGCACGCCTCCCGGGCCGCCTCGGAGAGCCCCGGCCCCTCCTGGCCGAAGAGGAAGCACACCCGTTCGGGGATCTCCATGGTCTCCAGGTGGGCGGAGCCGGGGAGGTTGTCGATGCCCAGCAGCGGGACGTCGCGCTCGGCGAGGTAGGCGTGCAGCTCGGCGACGGTCGGGTGGTGGCGCACGTGCTGGTAGCGGTCGGTCACCATCGCCCCGCGCCGGTTCCACCGCCGGTTCCCGACGATGTGCACCTCGGCGGCGAGGAAGGCGTTGGCGGAGCGGACGATGGTCCCGATGTTGAAGTCGTGCTGCCAGTTCTCGATGGCGACGTGGAAGCCGTGCCGCCGCTTGTCGAGGTCGGCGACGATCGCCTCCACCGTCCAGTAGCGGTAGCGGTCGACGACGTTGCGCCGGTCGCCCTCGCGGAGCAGCTCCTCGTCGTACACCTCGCTGCCGGGGCCCTCCGGCCAGGGACCGGGCCACGGACCGACGCCGACCTCGGGCTGGCCGTGCGGCATCGGGTCGTACGGCGCCCGCTGCTCCCCATCCACGAATCGACCCTATCGGTCCCGCGACTGGGGGCCGGAGGGTAGCGTTGCCCCGTGAACTCGTTGGTCGCCACACCGATCCTCGTGCCGATGCTGTTCGGCATCAAGTGGCTCGAGCCGGAGTGGTTGCTCGGCGAATTCGGCGGCACCTTCATCTGGATCGCCATCGCGATCGTCTTCGTCGAGTGCGGCCTGTTCTTCCCGTTCCTGCCAGGTGACACGCTGCTGTTCGCGCTGGGCCTGTTCATCGCGGGCAGCAACTCGAGCCCGTTCAGCATCATGGGCATCTCGAACGAGCCCCTGCAGCTGCTCATCGCGATGACCCTGCTCGTCATCGCCGGCTTCGCCGGCAACGTCGCGGGTTACGAGATCGGGCGCAAGATCGGTCCGCCGCTCTACCAGCGCGACGGCAAGGTCCTGAAGCGCAAGTACCTCGACCAGACCAGCGCGTTCTTCGACAAGCACGGCAACAAGGCCCTGGTCATCGGCCGCTTCGTGCCCTTCGTGCGCACCTACATCACCGTGGTCGCCGGCGTGACCCTCATGGAGCGGCGCCGCTTCTTCGTGTGGAGCGCCGTCGGCGCCGTGCTGTGGGTCGTGTCGATCACCCTGCTGGGCTACTTCCTCGGCGCGGCCATCCCGGCGCTCGGCGAGAACATCGACTACGTCACCCTCGCGATCCTGGCCTTCACCCTGGTTCCGATCGTCTGGGAGTGGTGGCGCCACCGTCGTACCGCGGGCCCCGAGGCCGACGACAACGACGGCGACGGCATCCCCGACCGCGACATCGTCGGCATGGACACCACCGTCCACGACTGATCCGCCTCACGGCGATGAGTCCCGGTGTCGGCGCTGGTCGGTCTTCACGACCGCCGACCCAGCACCCGGAGGAGCCTGCCGTGACCATCAACCTCAACCCGTACGTCAACTGGCGCGGCCAGGCCCGCGAGGCGATGGAGTTCTACCGCTCCGTCCTCGGCGGCGAGCTGTCCGTGACGACCTTCGCCGAGATGGGCGGCGCCGAGATGGGCGTGGCCGAGGACGAGGTCGACTGGGTGATGCACTCCTCGCTCACCGTCTCCGACACCGTCCTGCTGATGGGCGCCGACCACCCGCACAGCGTCCCCGGCGAGCCGCAGACCCAGCAGGTGAGCCTCAGCGGCCCCCACGAGGACGCCGACACCCTCCGCGCCTGGTGGGACGGCCTGTCCGAGGGCGCCACCATCCACGAGCCGCTCGCCCCGGCCCCGTGGGGCGACACCTTCGGCATGCTCCGCGACCGCTACGGCGTCGACTGGCTCGTCAACATCGCCGGCCCGCAGGCCTGAGGGAGCGTCTGCCGCCCGTCGGCAGCCCACCGCCGCTGGTCGGGTGCG
>NZ_VLJQ01000119.1:9303-21139 GCF_007829375.1 Nocardioides sp. J9
CTGTGCCCACCACAGCCCGCCCGAAAGGCCCGGAGGTTTCGAGGCTCGGCCGCGGGCGGCCTCGCACCTCAACCACCGGGAGCAGGGCGCAGCGAACCCGAGGCTTGCCGCCAGGCGGACTCAGCCATCTACCGGAGCCAACTGCGCGCGCGGCAGCGTGGCGCCCGCGCCGGAGGCGCGTCGAGGGCAAGTGCGGGCCGAGGTTGCGAGGCCTGCGCGCCGCCCTCGACAGGCGACACGCTCGCGCCGACGAGAGCAGCGCTCGCGCAGTTACGCGCGTGCCCGGGCGGCGTCGAGCTCGGCCTTGGTCAGCACGGCGCGGACCTCGAGCTGGACGTCGGCGAGGGGGTTCTCGCCCTCGGGGCTGCGGTCGATCGCGCAGACGACGGTGTCGACGACGGCGCCGCCGGCGCGCAGGGCGTTCGTGGCGTCCCGGACCGCGCCGCCGGTGGTGATGACGTCCTCGATGAGCACGACCTTCCTGCCGTCGAAGGACGGGCCCTCGGCGAGCTTGGCGGTGCCGTACTCCTTGGCCTTCTTGCGCACGAACACGACGGGGATGCCCACGAGCTGGCTGACGGCGGTGGCGATCGGGATGCCGCCCATCTCCAGGCCGCCGAGGAGCTCGGCGTCGCCGGGGAGCAGCTGCGCGACCTCGCGGGCGACCCGGGCGAGCAGCTGCGGGTCGGCCTCGAAGAGGTACTTGTCGAAGTACTCGTTACTCACCTGGCCCGAGCGGAGCGTGAACTCGCCGGTGAGGCGGCAGGTGGCGTCGATGTCGGCAGCGAGGGCGGTGTCCGTGGTCGTCACCCGGGAAGGTTATCGCCGGGTAGGTTCGGGTCCGTGGAGTCCTCCGCCCGCCGAACCGGCCGCCCTGCCCGCAACGCCGCCCGGGTCTCCGGGATGGGCGAGACGATCTTCGCCGAGATGTCGGCGCTCGCGGTCCGCACGGGCTCGGTGAACCTGGGCCAGGGCTTCCCGGACACCGACGGGCCCGCGTCGCTGCTGGACGCCGCGGGCGCGGCGTTGCGGGGCGGCGCCAACCAGTACGCACCGGGCGTCGGCGTGCCGGCGCTGCGGCAGGCGATCGCCCGGCACCAGCAGCGGCACTACGGCATCGACCTCGACCCCGACCGCGAGGTCGTGGTGACCACCGGCTGCACGGAGGCGATCGCCGGCGCGCTGCTGGGCCTGGTCGACCCGGGCGACGAGGTGGTCGTGCTCGAGCCCTACTACGACTCCTACACCGCAATGATCGACTTCGCCGGCGGCGTACGACGGCCGGTGACCCTGCGGGCGCCCGACTTCCGGCTCGACCCGGCCGAGCTCGAGGCCGCGGTGGGGCCGCGGACGAAGCTGATCCTGCTCAACACCCCGCACAACCCGACGGGCCGGGTCCTCGACGCCGACGAGCTGGCAGCGGTCGCCCGGATGGCGCAGCAGCACGACCTGCTGGTGGTGACCGACGAGGTCTACGAGCACCTCACGTTCGACGACCACCGGCACGTCCCGATCGCGACGCTGCCCGGGATGGCCGGGCGCACGCTGACGCTCTCGAGCGCCGGCAAGTCGTGGTCGGTGACCGGCTGGAAGGTCGGCTGGGCGACCGGCCCCGCCGACCTGGTGGCTGCGGTGATGGCGGCGAAGCAGTGGCTGACCTTCACCTCCGGGGCTCCGCTGCAGCCGGCGGTGGCGCACGCGCTCGACCACGAGGACGGGTTCCCGCGCCGGCTGGCGGCCGAACTGCGGGAGCGGCGCGACGAGCTGGTCGCGGGGCTGGAGGCGGCCGGCCTGACGACGTACCCGCCGGAGGGGACCTACTTCGCCACCACCGACGTCAGCGCCCTCGGCTGGAGCAGCGGCAGCGACTTCTGCCGCGCGCTGCCGGAGCGGGCCGGGGTCGTGGCGATCCCGTCGGAGGTGTTCTACGACGACCCGGACGCGCCGGGCGCGGGCCGTCACCTGGTGCGCTGGGCGTTCTGCAAGCGGCCCGAGGTGATCGCCGAGGCCGTGGCCCGGCTCGGCCGGGCCGACCTGCACGCCTGAGCCTGCGCGGCGGCGCGTCAGGCCGCCCGGGGGTGCTCGGGTGCTCGGGGTGCTCGGTCAGCGACGCCGGACGGTGGCGAACCACGCGGCGACCTCGGGGCGCAGCAGCAACCACGTCCCGACGCCGAGGGCGATGGCGGGCACCAGCAGCGGCGGGCCGCTGATCGCCATGACCAGGGTGAGCAGGGCGGCGCAGACGCCGGACACGGCGAGGGTGATCCGCGCCCAGCCGCGGCCGACGAAGGCGAGCACCGCCAACACGAGCGCCGCGGCGCTCCAGAGCACGAGGCCGATCGCGACCACGAGGAAGGTGGCGACGAACTGTTGCTCGGTCATCCCGCTGGACTGCACCAGGTCCGGCTCCTGCTCGCGGAACTGGTCGAACACCTCGCCACCCTGGGTCGCGACGAGCACCGCGGTGAGGGTGGTCAGCACCAGGGTCATCCCGGACAGCACCCAGGTGAGGATGCAGGCGGCCACGAGGGCCCCCGGGCGNCGGCGGGGGCGGCGGGTAGGCGTGGCCGGGCTGCTGCCCCGGCGGGGGCGCGGGGTGGCCGGCGTGGTCGTGACCGGGACCGGGCTGGTCGGCGCGGCCGGGCTGCCCCGGCAGGTCCGGCAGCGTCGGCGCCCCCGGGCGGGGCGCCCCGAACCGGGCGGCGCGGCGCTCGAGGTGGGCCTGCAGCCAGGGGCGTCCGGCGTACCAGTCCCGGGTGGGCTGGGCCCACAACAGGCCGATGCCGAAGACCGCCATCACGGCGATGAACAGGTCGCTGGCGACGGCGCCGACGAAGAGCAGCGGTGCCAGCACGGCGAGCACGATCCGTGCCGTGGTCGAGCGCTTGAAGACCTGGAAGCCGAGGATCATCGACGCCGCCGCGGCGCCGGCGCCGACGATGCAGAGCACCCGCAGCGCGCTGAGCATGCCGTCGACGGTGATGCCCTCGAGGTTGTTGGTCGACAGCCACGTCTCGACGTCGCGCTGCGCGTCGAGCGTGTGGAGGGTCGAGATCCGCTGCCAGGCGGCGAGGATCAGCAGCACGGACCCGCCGATGATCAACACCCCGGCGAAGGTCGCCTGGGGCGGTCGGGGCTGCTGCTTGGTCATGGGCCCCATTCCACCAGACCGCCCCACGGCCCCACCGCACGGCCACATGTCGACGTTTTCTTGCGGTTGTCGGCCGTTGCAAACGTCAACAGGCGCAGGAATCCCCGGTCAGCCGGGGATTCCTGCACCCGTCGAGCCCGTGATCAGCCCGTGATCAGGTGGTCAGCACCAGCCCGTCCTCGCCCCGGTCGACCTTCACCGCGCCACCGTCGGTGACCTCGCCGCCGATCAGCATCCGCGCGAGCGGGTCGCCGATCGAGGTCTGGATCAGCCGGCGCAGCGGGCGGGCGCCGTAGGCGGGGTCGTAGCCGACCTCGGCCAGCCAGGCGCGGGCCTCGTCGGAGACGGTCAGCGAGATCCGCCGGGCCGACAGCCGCGCCTCGAGCGCCCGCAGCTGCAGGTCGACGATGTGCGAGAGGTCGTCCATCGTGAGCGCGTCGAAGGTGACGATCTCGTCGAGGCGGTTGAGGAACTCCGGCTTGAACGACTGCCGCACCACACCCATGACCGACTCGCGCTGCGCCTCCGGCGACAGGGTGAGGTCGACGAGGAACTGCGAGCCGAGGTTCGAGGTGAGGATCAGGATCGTGTTGCGGAAGTCGACCGTGCGGCCCTGGCCGTCGGTGAGCCGACCGTCGTCGAGCACCTGGAGCAGGATGTCGAAGACCTCCGGGTGCGCCTTCTCGACCTCGTCGAGGAGGACGACGGAGTACGGGCGCCGGCGGACCGCCTCGGTGAGCTGGCCGCCCTCGTCGTACCCGACGTAGCCCGGGGGCGCGCCGACCAGCCGCGCGACGGAGTGCTTCTCGGCGTACTCGCTCATGTCGATGCGGACGATCGCCCGCTCGTCGTCGAAGAGGAAGTCCGCGAGCGACTTCGCCAGCTCGGTCTTGCCGACGCCGGTGGGGCCGAGGAACAGGAACGAGCCGGTGGGCCGGTTCGGGTCGGAGATGCCGGCCCGGGCGCGGCGGACCGCGTCGCTGACGGCGCGGACGGCGTCGTGCTGCCCGATCAGCCGGGCGCCGATGACCTGCTCCATCTCGAGCAGCTTCGCCGACTCGCCCTGCAGCAGCCGGCCGGTGGGGATGCCGGTCCAGGCCTCGACGACCTCGGCGATCTGGGTGGCGCCGACCTCCTCGCCGACGAGCTTCTCGCCCGGCACCTCGGCCTCGCCGGCGGCCTCGACGGCCTTGATCTGCTGCTCCAGGGCGGGGATCTGGCCGTAGAGGATCTCGCTGGCACCGGCGAGGTTGCCCTCGCGGGTCAGCTTGTCGGCCTCGATGCGCAGCTGGTCGAGCTGGCGGCGCAGCGCGCCCTCGCCCTCGAGCTCGGACTTCTCCCGCTCCCAGCGGGCCTCGAGCGCGCGCAGCTCCTCCTCCTTGTCGGCGAGGTCGGCGCGCAGCGCGTCGAGCCGCTCCCGGGAGGCGTCGTCGCTCTCCTTCGCGAGCGCGAACTCCTCCATCTTGAGCCGGTCGACCTGGCGGCGGAGCTGGTCGATCTCCTCCGGCGAGGACTCGATCTCCATCCGCAGCCGCGACGCCGCCTCGTCGACGAGGTCGATGGCCTTGTCGGGCAGCTGGCGACCGGAGATGTAGCGGTCGGACAGGGTGGCGGCGGCGACCAGCGCGGCGTCGGTGATCCTCACGCCGTGGTGCGCCTCGTACTTCTCCTGGATGCCGCGCAGGATCTGGATGGTGTCCTCCACCGAGGGCTCACCGACGAAGACCTGCTGGAAGCGGCGCTCCAGCGCGGGGTCCTTCTCGATCGACTCACGGTACTCGTCGAGGGTGGTCGCGCCGATCATGTGCAGCTCGCCGCGCGCCAGCATCGGCTTGAGCATGTTGCCGGCGTCCATCTGCGAGTCGCCGCCGGCGCCCGCACCGACGACGGTGTGCAGCTCGTCGATGAAGGTGATGACCTGGCCCTCGGCCTGCTTGATCTCGTCGAGCACGGCCTTGAGCCGCTCCTCGAACTCGCCGCGGTACTTCGCGCCGGCGACCATGCCCATCAGGTCGAGGCTGAGCACCCGCTTGTTCTTGAGGCTGTCGGGGACGTCGCCCGCGACGACGCGCTGGGCGAGGCCCTCCACGACGGCGGTCTTGCCGACGCCGGGCTCGCCGATGAGGACCGGGTTGTTCTTGGTGCGGCGGGACAGGACCTGGACGACCCGGCGGATCTCGGCGTCGCGGCCGATGACCGGGTCGAGCTTGCCCTCGGCCGCGGCGGCGGTGAGGTCGACGGAGTACTTCTCCAGCGCCTCGTACGTCGACTCGGCGTCCTGCGAGGTCACCCGGCGGTTGCCACGGACGGCCGTGACCGCCTCGCGCAGCACGTCGGCGGTGAGCCCGGCGTCGGTGAGGACCTGCTGGGCGGTGGACTCCACGGTGGCGAGCGCGACCAGCAGGTGCTCGGTCGCGACGTAGTCGTCCTTCATCGAGCGGGCGAGGTCGAGCGCGGCGGCGAGCACGCGAGTCAGCGCCGCCGACCCGGCGGGCTGCTTGACCGTGGCACCGCTGGCCTTGGGCAGCGCGTCGCGGGCGGCAGCCGCCGCGTGCACGACGCCGGAGACGTCGACGCCGGCCTTCGCGACCAGGTTGGCGGCGGTGCCGTCCTGCTGCAGCAGCAGCGCGACGAGGAGGTGGACCGGCTCGACGGTCGAGTTGCCCGCGGTGGTCGCGGCGAGCTGGGCAGCCTCGATCGCCTCGCGGCTGCGGGTCGTGAAGGTGTCGGCCCCGAACTGGCTCATGGGTGGTGTGCTCCCTCGCTGCTGTGGTTCTTCATCGTCGCGGATCGCCCCGGGTCTGGCGAGGCGCCCTCGTTGATGGGAACAACATACAAAAAGTTGAGTCCATTCCACTCAACTCTGCACATTTCTGGCCGCTCGCCGCCGGCACCGACCCGCGCCAAGGGTCGGGCACTTACGGTCCGGTCGGACGGTTTAGCATGCGGGGGTGGAGACCAGCGCGGGCAGCACGCAGGGGTGGGACGCCGACGTCGTCGTGGTCGGCAGCGGCTTCGGCGGGGCGGTGAGCGCGCTGCGCCTGACCGAGGCCGGGCACCGGGTGCTGGTCCTGGAGAAGGGACCGCGCTTCAGCGACGCCGACCTGCTCCGTGCCCGGCGCGACCCCCGCGCGTACCTGTGGCAGCCCTCGCTCGGCCTGCACGGCTTCTTCTGGCAGCGGGTGTTCCGCCACGTCGGCATCATCGGCGGCACCGGCGTCGGCGGCGGCTCGATCGTGTGGGCCGGCGTGCTGCTCGAGCCGCGCGAGGACTTCTACGACGCGACCGCGATGACCCGCCTGGGCATCGACTGGCGCAGCGAGCTGCGCCCCCACCTGGACCGGGCCGCCGGGATGCTCGGCCGGGTCACCAGCCCGCACCTCGGCGCGATGGACGAGCACCTGCGCGCCGCCGCCCGCGCGGTCGGCGCGGAGGACACCTTCGGCCCGGTGCCGCTGGCCATCCACTTCGGCCGCGAGGGGGTCACCGAGCCGGACCCATTCTTCGGTGGCGAGGGCCCCGAGCGCACCGGCTGCCGGCTGTGCGGCGAGTGCCTGCTCGGCTGCCCCTACGGCGCCAAGAACCAGCTGACCCGCAACTACCTCCACCTCGCCGAGCGGTACGGCGCCCGGGTGGTCCCCGAGCAGGAGGTGACCGCCGTCGTCCCGCTCCCCGGTGGCGGCTACGAGCTGCGCACCCGCCACCCGTGGCGCAGCGGCGAGCACGCGACGTGGCGGGCGCCGCGGGTGGTGCTGGCCGCCGGCGCGCTCGGCACGATCGAGCTGCTCGCCCGCTGCCGCGACGAGCTCGGGACGCTGCCGCACGTCTCCCCCGTCCTGGGCCGGCACGTGCGCACCAACAGCGAGGCGATCACTGCGGTGCTCCAGCCGCCCGGCGAGGACCTGTCGCGCGGCCCGACGATCTCCAGCGACTTCCACCCCGACCCGCGCACCCACGTCACCCAGAACCGCTACCTGGGCGGCTGGCACATGCGGCTGCAGGTCGGGCCGCTCGTCGACGACGACCGTCCGCGCCGCCGGGCGCTGCGCACGCTGCTGCGGCTGCTGGCCCGGCCGGACCGGCAGGCGCGCACCACCTTCGCCCGCCGCTTCCTGCGCCGGCTCACCGTGCTGACGGTGATGCAGGACCACGACAGCGAGCTCGCGATGGAGCTGCGTCGCTCGCCGGTGCGGCCGTGGCGCCGCGTGCTGCGCTCCAGGCTGGTCGGCGACAGCGCGCCGCCGAGCTTCCTGCCCGTCGCCAACGAGGTGACCCGGGCGCTCGCCGCGGCCTCCGGCGGGCGCCCGCTGAACCTGCTCGGCGAGTCGGTCGGCGGGCTCTCGGTGACCGCGCACGTCCTCGGCGGCGCGGTCATGGGCACCAGCCCGCGCGGCGGCGTCGTCGACAGCGACCACGAGGTGTTCGGCCACCCCGGCCTCTACGTCGCCGACGCCAGCGTGGTGCCGGCCAACCTGGGCGTGAACCCGTCGCTGACCATCACCGCGCTGGCCGAGCGGTTCGCGGCGCGGTTCCCGGCGCCGGCGGGAGACCGCCCCCGTCGTACGCCCATCGAGGCGGAGCCGGCCCGGGCCGTCGCCCCTGCCTCCCCCGCACCGGCCGCGGGGCCCGCGGGCCCGGCACCGCTGCCGCAGACCGTGCCCGGCCTGCTCCGCGCGTGGTCCGGGCTGCGCCCGCTCGCCCCCGAGGAGGTGCTGGGCGACCTCGAGGCGTCCTTCGTCCGGCCGCTGCGCCAGGTCGCGCCGCGCGGGCTCGGCCTGGTCGGGCTGCCGCGCTGGTTCGGCAAGCGGTTCCGGCTGGAGGACGGCGTGGTGCGCGGGGTCAACCTGCTGCGCGACGCTGCCGGCGGCCCCGGGCTCACCGAGACGCTGCCGATGACGGTGTCGGTGCAGCCCTCGCTGGCGGACGGCCGGCCGGCGCTGGTGGTCGGCTACCCCGCCGACGCGCCCCGGCCGTGGCGGTGGGTGCGCGACGAGCTGCGCGAGGCGCCGGACGGCACGGTCGTCGGGATGACCTTCGTCGACCGGCCCGGGCTGCGCCGCCCGGGCACGCCGTTCGTGCTGCGCCGGGTCGGCTGAGCCGGGCCTCGGCTCAGGCGTCGAGGTCCGGCGGCGCCTCGTGCTCGGGCAGGTCCGTGCTCGACGCGGTCTCCTCGTCGACGAGCGCGAGCTTGCAGAACTCCTCACCAAACGGCGTGAGGTGGATGCTGCGGCGCACGACCTTGGCGAACTTCACCGAGTGCATCGCGGCGAGCACGTCCGGCTGCGCCTCGAGCACCTGGTACTCGAGGTGGTCCTGCACCGGCTCGCGGGGGAACCAGACCAGCCCGAGGCGGAACAGGTTGTTGAGGTACGACGGCACCTGCTCCAGGTAGCGCAGGCCGGCCCGCGGGCCGATCATGTTCAGCCCCGGCGCGATCAGCTGGCTGCTGACCATGCCGACCGGGCCGCCGGTGCGCACGTCGACGCTGGGCTGCGGGCCGTTGCGCAGCAGCATGACCAGGATCCGCGCCTCGTCCGGGGCGAGCTCGTCGAGGATCCGGTCGTAGGCCGGGTGCCGGTCCTCCGTGCTCCACACGTCGCGGGAGCGCTCGAGCAGCTCGTTGCCGCGCTCGCGCAGGCTCGGCTGGCGGTGGTGGCTGACGACGTGGCCGTCGACGACCGGCGGAGCGGACGGGGCCGGCCGGGACGACGTACCGCCGAGGGACTCGCCCGCACGGGTCAGCGCGGTGGCGACGGGGACGCCGTCGGAGACCTGGCGGGCGACCTCACCGACCGCGTTGACGTAGGCACCGACCTCGCGCACGAGGGAGGTGGCCTCCTCGCGGTTGGTCACCGCCTTGCCGACGCGCATCCAGCCGCGGGTGGTGGCCCGCAGGCCCCAGCCGGCGGTGTGCACGACCGCCGACCCGGCGATCCGGGCCAGGCCGGGCAGCGACTCCGCGACGGCGGGCGCGATGGTCGCGGGCAGGCGGGGCAGGCCGTCGGCGTCGAGGCCGTCGTCGGCGAAGTTGTCCTTGACCACGCTCACATCCTCCCCCAACGACGGCTGCGTCCCAGCGCTCCGCGTCTCGCTCGTCACACGTGCCTCCACACAGTCCGCAGGTCCGTCAGTGGGTCGGCAGGCCCGGGATCCAGCCCCACACGAACAGGCCGACGTGCAGGAAGCCGCCGGCGGCGCCCATGACGGCGCCGTGGAGGTAGAGCATCCACTCGTCCTCCTTGATGGCCGAGCGCATCATCTCGACGAAGTCCCGGGGCGGCAGCTCCTTGGTGCGGCGCGCGATGAGGACCCGGATCTTCTCGGCCTGCTGCTTGCTGAAGCCGGGGTCGCGGAAGGGCGTGATGGTGCGTCCGACCGCCTCGAGGGCGAACGACTCCTTGATGCTGTCGTAGCGCCGCCCGCCCATCGCGACATTGACGGCGCCGCGCAGCGGGCCGGCGGCCCGGTCGATCGCCGGGCGCATCGCGGTGGCGATCATCTGCCGGGTGCGGTCACCGCGCGGGCCGTCCATGAGGAAGTCGCCGATCCGCTCGAGGGTGATCACGTCGTCGGCGATGATCCGCGCGTACACCTCGGCGCACTCGTCCTGGCGGCGCAGGAACAGGCCCTGCACCTTGATGCCGAGGATCCGCTTCTCCTCCGGCGGGTCGAAGATCAGCCACATGCCGAGCAGGTTGGTGATCCACCCGACCACGACGCCGAGGATCGGCAGCAGCCACCAGATCTGGAAGGTGACGTCGACGATCGCCACGGGGATGCCCAGCAGGAAGCCGAAGATGAACCCGAAGGCGACCATCAGGTTGAGCTCGCGCTGGCCGACGTCCTTGAAGACCCGCACGACGAGGTCGCGGTTGTTGCGGAAGTGGTCGATGACCATGATCTTCGGGTCGAGCAGCTGGTCGATGTGCACGCCGATCTCGTCGGTGATCGTGCGCACCACCGCCTGCACCCGGTCGACGACCGCCTGCCGCACCGGCCGCGGCAGGTCGCGCCACAGCCGCGGGTGCTCGCGCATCATGACGTCGTGGACCAGGTCGGGCAGGTCCGGGCGGAACACGTTGACGATGTGCTCGGCGATCTGGTCGGGCTCGAGCTGGGCGTAGAACTCCGCCGGGGTGCCGAGCTTCGCGATGACCTTGTCGACCGCGATGCTGCCCATCTTCGCCGCCCGCGCCGGCACGATGCCCTGCCAGCCGATGCCGCCCTCCATCAGCCCGGGGATCTCCTGGACCTTGCGCGGCATGACGCCCGCCAGCTCCTTGAGCCCCGGCACCCGGATGCCGTGGAAGCTGAGCGGCTTGAACAGCATCCACAGGCCGGACCAGTTGATCAGCCAGCCGATGACGCCGGTGAAGATCGGGATCGAGACGAAGTAGACCCAGTTCACGTGGGCAGCCCAGTCGGCGAGCCAGTCCAGCACCGTCTCCACGTGCACCCCTCGTCCTTGAGTCCCGCTGCGCGCCCCATGCCTCCAACGGTCCCGTGGGCCCGAGGTTAGTGCCTGCGCTCCCGGATGCGACAGGGATCTCAGGACACCCTGTCGCACACACCCGCCCCCACCTCGCCTCCCACTCCTCCCCACCGCCCCGACGTGTGCGGCTTCGTACCGCGAGGTGTGAGGGTTCGTACCGCGAAGTGCGGGTCGTGGCGGCGCGAGGTGCGGGTTGTGGTGGCACGACGTGCGGGTCGTGGTCGTACGAGGTGCGGGTCGTGGTCGTACGACGTGCGCGTCCCGGCGGCGCGAGGGCGAGGTACGCCGCCGCCGTACCGCCACAAGGCACACCTCGCACGACCTCGGGCCACCACGAGGCGCACCTCGCAGAGCCACAAGCCACACCTCGCGGCGCGAACCCTCACACCTCGCGGCGCGAACCCCCACACCTCGCGGCGACAGAGGCGAACGAGCGCCCTCCCAGGCTTGCCGCCAGGCCGGGGGCAGGACCTACGAAAGCCAGCTGCGGCGCGGCCGCGTGGCGCCTGCGCCGCAGGCGCGTCGAGGGCACGTGCGGGCCGAGCCTGCGAGCGCCTGCGCGCAGCCCTCGACAGGCGACGCGCTCGCGCCATCAACGCGGGCGGCGCCAGACGACGACGGCCTGGCTGCTCGACGGCTGCTGCCGGAGCGCAGGGAGGCGGTCGGGGGTGGTGGGGCGGGCGGCGAGGGCCTGGCGGAGGGCCTCGCGGGTGGCCTCGAGCTCGGCGACGAGCTCGGTGTTGCGAGCACGGAGGGCGTCGACGGCGTTCTCGAGGTCGAGGATGCGCTTGACGCCCTCGATGCCGATGCCGGCGGCGGTGAGCTCGGCGATGGCACGCAGGCGCTCGACGTCGCGGTAGGAGTAGCGACGGCCGCCCGACTGCACCGAGATCGGGCGGCCGCCGCCGCCCGTGCGGCCCGGGGTGATCAGGCCGACCCGCTCGTAGGTGCGCAGGGTCTGCGGGTGCAGGCCGCTGAGCTGCGCGGCGACGCTGATCACGAAGACCGCGTCGTCGGGCGCGGGCGGGGTGGGCTGGGGGCGGCGSCCGGCCATCAGGTCGCGTCCTCGAACAGGCCCGCGCGCAGCGAGCTGTTGGCCGTGGCGGCGGCGTACGCCTCGAGGGCGGCCTTCGCCTCGGCGTCGAGCGTGGCGGGCACCTGGACCTCGACGGTGGCGAGCAGGTCGCCGCGGG
>NZ_VLJQ01000120.1:0-13577 GCF_007829375.1 Nocardioides sp. J9
TGGTTGTAGAAGTTCTTGTCGCGCGCGCCCATGCCGCCGATGTAGAGGGCGAGCTGGTTGCGCACGGTCTGGACCGCCTCCTCCGGCGGCTCGCCGAAGTGGAAGCTGGTCTGGAGCTGGATGTCGAGCTCGCCGAGCGAGGCGTCGCGCTTGGCGAGGCCGGCACGCAGCGGCTCGCCCCAGGCCAGGTCGGCCTTGCCCGGGTGGAAGAAGAGCGGCTGCCAGCCGTCGGCGATCTCGGCGACCAGCTCGACGTTCTTGGGACCGAGGGCCGCGACCGAGATCGGGATCTCGGGACGGACCGGGTGGTTGATCAGCTTCAGCGGCTTGCCGAGGCCCGAGCCGCCGGCCTCCTTGGTCAGCGGCACCGTGTAGTGCTTGCCCTGGAACTGCACCGGCTCGCGGCGCCACACCTGGCGGCAGATCTCCACGACCTCGCGGGTGCGGCCGAGCGGGGCGTCGTACTTCACGCCGTGGAAGCCCTCGATCACCTGGGGCCCGCTCGCACCGAGGCCGAGGTTGAACCGGCCACCGGAGACGAAGTCGAGGCCAGCCGCCGTCATCGCGGTCAGCGACGGGGTGCGGGAGTAGATCTGGAAGATCCCCGACATCAGCTGCAGCTTCTCCGCGCGGGCGGCGATGTAGCCCAGCTGGCTGACGGCGTCGAAGGAGTAGGCCTCCGCCACTGCGACGAGGTCGAGGCCGTTGCGCTCGTACTCCTGCAACAGCTCGACGGTCTCCGCGAAGCCGCCGGAGTAGTCGATGATCATGCCGAGGCGCACGCCGGGCTCCTTCTCCCTGGGAAGCGGTCGTCGTAACGCCGCTTATTTGAATGTAGATTAAACAAGCGGGACATGGGTGCGCAACCCCGTCCCGCGGTGCACGGTCGGGCGGTCAGCCCCGCTCGTTGCCGACCACGGACACGAACGACACGCAACCGCCGGGCCGTCCGCCGAGGTTGTGGGTCAGCGCCAGGCGCGGGTCGGTGAGCTGCCGCACCCCCGCCTCGCCGCGCAGCTGCAGCCACGCCTCGTAGAGCATCCGCAGCCCGGAGGCACCCACCGGGTGGCCGAACGACTTGAGTCCCCCGTCGACGTTCACCGGCAGCCGGCCGTCGGCGTCGAACTCGCCGGCGAGGATGTCCTTCCACGCCTGGCCGGCGTCGGTGAACCCGAGGTCCTCCATCAGCACCAGCTCGGTCGGCGTGAAGCAGTCGTGGACCTCGGCGAGCGAGATCTCGGAGCGGGGGTCGTCGATCCCCGCCTGCGCGTAGGCGTCACGAGCGGAGTGGACGACCTCCGGGAACGACGTGAAGTCGTACGCCGGGTCCAGGCCCCCGCGCATCGGGCCGGCCGCGAGCGACAGCGCCTTCACGAACACCGGTCGGTCGGTGTAGTCGTAGGCGTCCTCGGCGCGCACGATGAGCGCGGCGGCCGCGCCGTCCGAGACGCCGGAGCAGTCGAAGATGCCCAGCCGCCCAGCGACCTTCGGGGCACCCTCGATGGTCTCCCGCGAGACCTCCTTGCGGAACTGCGCCTTGGGGTTGCGGGCGCCGTTGACGTGGTTCTTCCACGCCACGTGCGTCATCGCGTCGCGCATCGCGGCCGGGTCGACGCCGTACTTGGCCGTGTAGGCGGGGTCGAGCAGCGAGAACGCGGCGGGCGCGGTCAGCGAGAGCTCGGCAGCCGTGCCGTCCGACGGCGGGTCGGAGCGCAGCAGGCCGGAGAAGCCGGAGTCCTTGAGCTTTTCGACACCGACGGCCATCACCCGGTCGTAGGCGCCGGACGCGACCGCGTAGCAGGCGTTGCGGAAGGACTCCGAGCCCGTGGCGCAGTAGTTCTCCACGCGGGTCACCGGCCGGTAGTCGATGCCGAGCGGTCGGCTCAGCGTCAGGCCCGACTGGCCGGAGGCGAGGGTGCCGAGCCAGTAGGCGTCGACGTCGTCGCGCTCGACCCCGGCCGAGCCGAGCGCCTCGCCCACGGCGTCGAGCAGCAGGTCGTCGGTGGAGGACTCCCAGCGCTCACCGAAGCGGGTGCAGCCCATGCCGACGATCGCCACGGCGTCCTTGATCCCCTTGCTCGCCATCAGCGGACCACCGCTTTCCAGAAGTAGTTGTGCACGGCACCGGCGGTGAACAGCCGGCGGMACACGAGCCGGACGTCGGATCCGACGCCGATGGCGTCCGGGTCGGCGTCCGCGACCTCGAGGGTCGTCCGGCCGCCGCCCTCGAAGTCGACGACCACGTCGATCACCGGCGGGGACGGCGAGAACGCCAGCCGGTCGATGGTGAACGTCGCGACGCTGCCGGTCAGGTCGGCGACGGGCGCCGGCTCCATCGCGTCGACGGCCGAACAGCCGCGGCACACGCGCAGCGGCGGCAGGTGCAGGAATCCACACTGCGTGCAGCGCGAGCCCGCGAAGCCGAACTTCCACGCCCCCGCCCGCGCGGACGGCGGACCCGCGGGCCGGTCGGGCTCGGGGCGGCGTGGCAGCTCGCGCTCGAGCAGCCCCCGCCAGGACAGGTACGTCGGGTAGGGCACCGGGCGACCAGCGGCCAGCTGGTCGGCGACCGGCCGGGCGGCGCGGCGCTGCGGCAGCAGGTCAGTCGTGCGCAGCAGCATGCCGTCGCACCCGTCGACGGCGGACAGCACGAGGACGGTCTCCCCCGGCCCGGCGACGTCGAGGACGGCGGCCAGGCCGAGCAGCGGGTCGGCGGCGCCGGAGAACCCGATCGGGGAGGAGGTCGAGGAGAGCGCGCCCTTCACCAGCGCGCCGGCGCGCTTGGTGATGCCCGGGTTGCCGCTGGTGACGACCACGTGGTCGGCCTCGGCGAGGCCGGCCGCGTCGAGGAGCCGCGCAGCCACGCGGCGGACCAGGTTGGCGTACTGCTCGAAGCCGAAGCGCTCCTCCCACTGCTCACCGGTCACTGCGTGGGGCCCGCGCCAGCGGTCGAGCAGCTCGAGGGAGTCGCCGGCGACGCCGATCACCTCCGCGATCGCGTCGCCCTCGCCCAGCAGCACGGCCGCCGCGCCGTCGCCGCCCGCCTTCTCGTCGAGCGAGCCGGGCTTGCCGACGCGCACGTCGGCGGCGACCACGAGGCCGCCGGTGGCGAGCGCGGCCCGCAGGCCGGCGAAGGTCGAGCGGGCGGAGCCGACCAGGTCGGCGGCCGGGACCGTCGCCGGCAGTCGGAGAGCGGCGTGGACCGCGGAGGCGTTGGTCTTGTCGAGGTAGGGCGGCGTCGTGCTGGCCCACCACACCGAGTCGGCGGCCGGGAGGTCGCGGGCGGCCTCGACGGCCATCGTGGTGGCGTCCTCGTCGAAGGAGGCCACGACGCGGGTGCCGCGCACGCCGCTGTCGCTCCCCAGCCGGTACGACGGCAGGTAGGCGCCGTAGGCGAGCAGACCGATGCTCACCGCGCGACCCCGCGGAACAGGGCGGCGATGCCCTGCCCGCCGCCGATGCACATGGTCTCGAGGGCGAACCCGCCGCGACGGCGGTCGAGCTCGTGCAACATGGTGGTCAGGATCCGCACGCCGGTGGCGCCGATCGGGTGGCCGAGCGAGATGCCGGAGCCGTTGACGTTGAGGCGGTCCTCGACCTCGTCGAGCTTGAGGCCCCAGCCCTGCAGGACGGCGAGCACCTGCACGGCGAACGCCTCGTTGACCTCGATCAGGTCGAGGTCGTCGAAGCCGACGCGGGTGCGGGCGAAGAGCCGCTGCACCGCGGAGACGGGGCCGATGCCCATGATCGAGGGGTCGACGCCGGCGGCGGCCCAGCCCTCGAACCACGCGATCGGCTCGAGGCCGAGCTCGTCGAGCTTGTCCTCGGCGACGACGAGGCAGGCGGCTGCGGCGTCGTTCTGCTGCGCGGCGTTGCCGGCCGTGACGGTGCCACCGGGGGTGACGGTCCGCAGCTTGCCGAGCGTCTCCATCGACGACTCGGGCCGGACCCCCTCGTCGCGGTCGAACACGACGTCGTCACCGCGGCGCTGGGGCACGGTGACGGGCACGACCTCGTCGGCGAAGACGCCGGACTCCCACGCCGCGGCGGCGCGCTGGTGGCTGCGAACGGAGAACGCGTCGGCCTCGTCACGACCGATGCCGAACTGGGTGGCGAGATTCTCGGCGGTCTCGATCATCCCGCTGATCTTCCCGAACCGCTCCTCCGGCTGGGAGCGCTCGCGACCGCGGTCGAGGCGGTCGTAGAGGGTCTGGTTGCCCGAGCGCGATCCCCAGCGCGCAGTGGTCGTGTAGTGCTCGATGTTGCTCATCGACTCCACGCCACCGGCGATCACCACGTCGGCAGCGCCGGTCTGCACGGTCATCGCGGCCGTGATCACGGCCTGGAGGCCACCGCCGCAGCGGCGGTCGACCTGGAAGCCCGGGACCTCGATCGGCAGGCCGGCAGCGAGCGCGGCCCAGCGACCGATGCACGGGGCCTCGGAGTTCGCGTAGGACTGGGCGAACGACACGTCCTCGATCCGGGACGGGTCGACGCCGGTGCGGTCGACCAGCGCGCGGATCACGTCCGCGGCGAGCTGCTCGGCCCGGACCGGACGCAGCGTCCCACCGAAGCCGCCGACCGCGGTCCGGACGGGGCCGACGATGGCGACACGCCTCAGGCTGTTCATCTGAAGGGGCTCCTCACACCGACGCGAGCACGCGGTCCGCGTGCGCGTCGAGCTCTGCTCGGTGGGACGGGTCGGCGATGGCGATCATGCGCTCGACCCGCTGGTTCAGGGGCAGGCCGCGCAGGTCGGCCACTCCGTGCTCGGTGACGACGACGATCCCCTCGGAGCGTGGGGTCGAGACCGGGCCGGACAGGCGGCTGACGATCCGCTGGACCGGGCCGCTGCGGCTCCGGGCGGTCGAGGGCAGCGCCACGATCGGGACGCCGCCGGCCGACTGGCCGGCGCCGCGGAGGAAGTCCACCGCACCGCCGACGGCGCCGACGTAGCGACGACCCGCGACCTCGGCGTTCACCTGGCCGGTCAGGTCGACCTCGATGGCGGCGTTGATCGCGACCAGGCGGTGCGAGGCGGCCAGCACCTCCGGGTCATGGGTGTACGTCGTGGGACGCAGCGCCACGCCCGGGTTGCGGTCTGCCCAGCGGAAGAGCTCCGTGGTGCCCCCGAAGAGGCCGGCCACCGCGACTCCGCGGTCGAGCGTCTTCCGGGCCCCGTTCGCCACCCCGGCAACGACCAGGCGCATCGCCGTGTCGTTGATGATGCCGGAGTGGATGCCGAGGTCGCGATGGTCGAAAAGCTCGGCTAGCACCGCCTCGGGAAGCGCACCGATGCCGAACTGGAGCGTGGCCCCGTCCGGGACCAGCTCGGCGACACGCCGGGCCACCGCGACCGTGTCGTCACCGACGGTCGGAGTCGGCAGCTGGCCCGGAGTGCGCGAGACGCGGATGGAGGCCGTGATCTGGTCCGCCGTGAGGGTGCGTGCGCCGGGGGTGAACGGCACCTGGTCGTTGACCTCGGCGATCACGACCCGGGCGGTGTCGATGGCTGCCGAGAAGTAGTCGTCCCCGAGCCCGAGGCTGTGCCGACCCTGCCCGTCGGGCGGCGAGACCTGGACGAGGACGACGTCGGCGCGCAGGGCACCGCGCGAGAGCAGGCCGGGCAGGTTCGAGTAGTGGACCGGCCAGACCTCCAACCGTCCCACGGCATGCAGAGCCGAGTTGGTACCCGCGCCGCAGTACGAGTGGACGGTCAACCCGTCCGGCACGGTGTCGACAGTGAGGGCGCTGTCGGCCGGGATTCCGACGAAGCAGCGCAGGTCCCCGATGCCATCAGCCTGCGCGAGGAGCTCCTCGACGAGTGTGGACGGCTCCGCGCACGTCTGCCCCCAAGTGATCGTGTCACCACGACGGACGTGCTCTGCGAGGTCGATCCTCACCCCCGCCACCGTTCGTGAGAGGGGTCGAGCAGCTGGGTCAGGTGACCGTCCGCGAGCCAGATGACCGACTCGATCTCGAGGGCATCGAGGTGACGGACCTTGCCCGTCCGCAAGTCCTCCAGCCGCAACCGGACGGAGTTGCCTTCCGTGTCCAAGCGAACGGCCACCGAGGCGAACTCGCTCTCGACGACCTTCCCCGCTGGGACCTCCACCCCGCCGGCGGAGTCCTCGAAGCGGATCTCGTGGCGTGCTCCGTCGGAGCCCTTCGGGTCGCTGTCATTCATGGCGAGGCCTCAGATTAGGAACGCGAGGGTGGGCACGGCGTGCTCGTTGTCGGCGAGCACGACCTTCTTGTAGGCCAGCTTGATCTCGCCGTCGACCTTGCGGAGCCGGTACGTCGTCCGGCCGCCCCAGATCGTGTTGCCGCGGTCGCGCGACTCGAAGGCGATGAAGTTCGCGCCGACCTCGAGGTCGACGTCGCCACCCGCGGAGGCCCGGCCACCGAGGATCTCGACGTTGCCGATGATGCGACGCAGGTTGGACGGCGGAGCCTGGGCGTAGCGCTTGCCGGTCTTGACCTGCTTCATTCGGGTGGCGATGCGGCTGCGGTTGTCGAAGATGATCGAGACCTTCGCTCGCGGATGGTCGCCCTCGCCGTCGACGGGCACCCAGTAGAGCGCGTCGTCAGTCCACAGCGCCTCCCAGCCGTCGTAGTCGTTCTCGTCGGCGAGCCGCGCCTCCTTGTAGAGGAACTGCTCGACCTCGCGTGCCTCCCAGCCGTCCGGGACGGCCACCAGCTCGCCGGCCGTGTCCGGACGCGGCGGCAGCTCCAGCAGGTTGATCTCGCTCATCAGTCCTCCGCCTCCATCAGCGACTTGTAGTGGTTCCAGAAGCCGCGCATGCCGGTCTCGTCGGTCGCGGCGCCGATCGTGAAGCCGTCCTCGTCGACCTCCTCGCGGACCAGGCCGCGGCGCACGTCGAGCCACTCGGGGTCGGCCATCGCGACGCCGCGCTGGTTGCGCTCGTACATCTCGGTGTCGTCCGCCAGCAGCATGCCGGCCGGGCCGACGGAGCCGATCGACTGCGACACCATGCGTTGGTTGAGCTCGTGGCCGCCCGCGATCTGCACCGCGGTGGCGTACTGCACGCACTCCCCGACACCGACGGGCTGGATGTTGAAGACCTGGATCTCGGCGATGAAGAGGTTCGGGAAGATCATCACGTGGGGCGCACCCTCGATCATCCGTCGGTTCGCCTCGTCCTCACCGAACGTCTCCTTCATCGCGGAGACGTAGTTGGGGACGCGGTCGGGCGTGGTGCCGAACCAGCGCATCGGCTCGGCGAAGGCGCGGAACTCCGGGCGCAGGTCGTTCTCGCTGTGGCCGTTGCCCAGGTTGCGGGTCACGGCGGTCGAGTTGTCGCTGTAGAGCGCACCGATCGGGCTGCCGGTCACACCGAAGATCGAGCCGTGCACGAACTGGGGGTGGTAGCCGTCGGTCTCGTTCTCGGCGAGGAACTTCCAGTTGGCCTTGGTCTGGTGGCGCAGCCACCCGGCGTCGAGGGCGACCTTGCCCTCCGGCGAGAGGCCGACGAGGCGGTCGATCTCGCCCTTGGCCGCGCCGAGGTGCTCCTCGAGCGAGGGGCCCTCCTCGGCGAGGCTGCCGAAGACGAAGCCCTGGTAGGACGCGACCCGCGCCACCTTGCCCATGCCGAGCGGCAGCTGCTTCTTGCCGCCGTAGCCCTTGTTGTAGGGGTAGCCCAGCAGCTCGCCGGTGTTGCGATAGGTCCACCCGTGGTAGGGGCAGCGGAACGAGCTGGAGTTGCCCGCCTTGTCGTCGCAGACCTGGAGGCCGCGGTGAGCGCAGCGGTTGATGAGCAGGTGGACCTCGCCGTCCTTGTCCCGCGTCATCACGATGTCCTGGTCGGCGAGCTGCTTGCGCACGTAGTCGTTGGGCTGCGGCACCTCGCTCTCGTGCCCGACGAAGACCCACGTCTTGTGCCAGATCTTGCGCAGCTCCTCGGCGTAGATCGACGGGTCGGTGTAGAGGGTGCCGTGGACGCGCGCGGGCTGGATCAGCCGGTCGTAGCGGCTGCCGCCCTCCTCGACCTCGGACGGGGACGGGACCACTGCGGTCATGAGGTTTCTCCTTGCTGTGAAGGCTGCGAAGACTGCGAAGACTGGGCGACGAGCTCGACGAGCCGGAACTTCTGGACCTTGCCGGTCGCCGTGGTGGGCAGCTGGTCGGGCTCGAGAAACTCCACCCGCTTGGGGACCTTGAAGCGGGCGAGGTGCTCCTTGGCGTGGGCGATGACGTCCTCGGCGGTGAGGCCGTCGCCCTCCGGGCCGGGTGCGCGGACGACCACGGCGCAGCCGATCTCGCCCCAGCGGTCGTCCACGACACCGACGGCGTAGACCTGGCTGATGCCCGGGTGCGCGCCGAGGACCTCCTCGACCTCCTTGGGCATCACCAGCTCGCCGCCGGACTTGTAGACCTCCTTGCTGCGGCCGGTGAGGACGAGGTAACCGTCCTCCCGCACCGTGCCGAGGTCGCCGGAGTGCAGCCAGACGGTGCCGTCGGCGTCGGGGTGCAGCGCGGCGGCCGTCTCCTCGGGCTTGGCGAAGTAGCCGAGCATCGTGGTCGGGCCGGAGGAGGTGAGCTCGCCGTTGGCGCCGTCGGGCAGCACCTCGCCCGAGACCGGGTCGACGGTGCGGTACACGCAGAGCGCGGCGAGGCCCTCGTGCTCGGTGCCGGGCACTCCCGCCGAGCCGGCCAGCTTCGGGCGTCCCACCGTGGTGGAGGTCAGCACCAGCTCGTCCTCGGGCAGGGTCAGCGTCATCGCGCCGCCGCACTCGGTCATGCCGTAGCCGGTGACGATCTCACTGACGCCGAAGTCGCGCTCGACCTGCTCCCACAGCCACACCGGCGCGGGCGCCGAGCCGCACAGGATCGCGGTCAGGCTCGAGAGGTCGGTCTCGTGGCGCAGCGGGCTCTCGACGAGGGCGACGGCCATCGTGGGCACGCAGAGCATGTCGGTGGCGCGGTGCTTCTCGATGGCGGTCAGGTAGGCCTCGGCGCTGAACGCCGGGAGCATGATGACCGCCCCGCCGACGTACGTCGCCGAGAGCAGGCCCTCGACGTAGCCGAACATGTGGTAGCAGGGCAGCGAGAAGAGGATCCGGCGACCGTCCTCGTAGGCGCGGGTGAGCGCCGAGGCGTACGCCGTCCGCAGCACCGCGTCGTGCGTGACCTGCACGCCCTTGGGCGAGCCGGTGCTCCCGGAGGTGTAGAGCAGGTCGGAGACGTCGTCGGGGGTGTGACCGGCTCCGGCGGCGGCGCCCTCGTGGGCGGCGCCCAGCTCGGCCAGGGCGCGACCGGTGAAGGCGCCCGGGCGCGGGGTGTCACCGTCGCGCTCGACCAGGACGACGTGGCGCAGCCCGTCGGGCGCACCGTTGCCGGACGCGGGGCGGTCCGCGAAGCCGGGGGCGTCCCAGCCCGGCACGATCTCGTCGAGCATCCCGGCGTGGTCGAGCGCCTGGAAGCCGGCGTTGGTGATCAGCACCTTGCAGTCGGACTGCGCGAGCACGTAGCGCAGCTCGTCGGTGCGGTAGAGGAAGTTGAACGGGATGGCCACGGCTCCGGCCCGCGCGATGGCGAACTTCAGCGTGACGAACTCGGCGTGGTTGGCCATCAGCAGGCCGACGCGGTCGCCGCGGCGGACGCCGAGGGCGGCGAGACCGTCGGCGAGCCGGCGGGACTCCTCGGCCACCTCGGCGTAGGAGAGCACGCGCTCGTCGGTGACGACGAGGTCGCGCTCGGGGAACTGGTCGGCGCAGGCGTCGAGCCATGCGTCGAGGGTGCGCGGGACCCACGTGCTGAAGCGGTCGTGCAGCGCACTGCGGCGCTCGGCGATGGTGTTCACGTCACCCTACCTTCTTTAATCTAGATTAGATTATCCCGTGATGCGGGATCTGACAACCGGGGAGGGCCCCGGTTCCCGGAGGGAGCAGGTCGGGGCCGCGGCCGCACCGGAGCGATGGCACGGCCGCGGCAGCCTCAGCGCGGCGTGATCTCGCGCAGGGCGGGGGTGTCGAGCAGGTCCAGCAGCTTGAACTTCTGGACCTTGCCGGTCGGCGTGGCAGGCAGGTCGCCCGCCAGGAACCAGCGGCTCGGCACCTTGTACGGCGACAGCCGCTCCTTGCAGTGGGCGATCAGCGACGCCGCGAGTGCCGCGGGGTCCTCGGCGGCCGAGGGCTCGCGCAGGTGCACACCGGCACCGACGATCTCACCCATCCGGTCGTCCGGGATGCCGAAGACCGTCGCCGACAGCACGGCCGGGTGCTCGGCGAGGCAGGACTCGATCCCCGCGGGGGCGATGTTCTCGCCCCCGCGGATGATCAGCTCCTTGAGGCGGCCCGTCAGGGTGATGTAGCCGCGCTCGTCCATCGCGCCGAGGTCACCGGTGTGGACGAACCCGTCGGCGTCGACCGTGGCCGCAGTCGCCTCCGGGTCGTGGAGGTACTCGATGAGCTGCTGGTAGCCGCGGGCGCAGATCTCCCCCGGCACGCCGAGCGGAACGACCTGGTTGAGCGGGTCGACGATCTTGACGTCCACCTGCGGCAGGGGGTGCCCGACGGTGCGCAGCTTGTCCTCCCGGGCGTCGCCCGGGCGGGTGGCCGTGAGGACCGGCGACAGCTCGGTCTGGCCGAACAGGTTGGTCACGGCAGCTCCGAAGGTCTGCTCGGTGGCCTCGATCATCGTCGCCGGCAGGTTGGACGCACCGCCCAGCGCCACCTTCAGCTGCGGGGCGGGCTGGTCGGAGACCCGCTGGGCCTCGAGCAGCGCCCCGAGGACGGCCGGCACGAAGAAGAGGACCTCGACCTGCTCCCGACGCATGGTCTCGAGCACCGGCACGGGCGCGAACTGCTCGACGAGCACCTCGGTCCCGGCCAGCCACAGCGGACCCAGCGTGCCGATGACGCAGGCCGCGGTGTGGAACATCGGCAGCGGGTTGATCGTCACCGCCCCGGCCGGCATGTCGACGTACTCCATGGTCAGCTTGGCGACGTTGACCAGCGAGCGGTGCCGCAGCAGCACGCCCTTGGGGTTGCCCGTGGTGCCGGAGGTGTACTGCAGCATCACCGGGAGCTCGGGGTCGCTCGGCGCCGCGGTGACCACGGCCGGGTCGACCTCCTCGGCGCGCCACGTGGCGCGGTCGGACAGGCTGACCAGACGCAGGTGCGGCCGCTCGGCCGCGACCTCGGCCGCCACCGACCGCATGTCGTAGTCACGGCTGCTGTCGGCGTGCAGGAGCACGGTGCAGCGGGAGTGGTCGACGGCGTACTCGAGCTCGGCCCGACGCAGCACCGGGTTGAGGGCGACGAGGACGACGCCGGCGAGTGCTGCGCCGTGCTGGACCAGCACCCACTCGACGACGTTCGGCGCCCAGATGGCCACGTGCTCACCGGGCTCGGCCAGCTGGCGGATCGCGGTCGCGACGCGCTGGGCCTCGTCGTACAGCTCGCCGTAGGTCAGCCGGACCTCGGCCCCGTCGCCGTGGCGGGTCCCGACCAGCGCGAGCCGGTCGGGGTGGGCCGCGGCGCGGTCGGCCAGCAGCGCGGGGACGGTCAGGTCGATCAGGTCGACGCTGGTGTCCGCGGGGAGGTAGGAGGTGGTGAGGACGTCCGCTTCGTCGGGGGCGCTCGTGGTCAAGGTCAGTTCTCCTGGGGTGGGGTCGCACCGAAGACCGGGCGACGCTTCTCGGCAAAGGCAGTGACCCCCTCGGCGAAGTCCGCGCTGTCCCAGAGCATCGTCTGGTTGCGGACCTCGAGATCGAGCACGGCGAGCGGATGACGCGGCTCGCCGGAGAGCATCTGCTTGATCACCCCGAGGGCGAGGGGAGGCCCGGCCGCCAGCGTGGCGGCGTCCTCGAGGGCGGCGGCGAGCGCCTCCCCCGGGTCGACCACACGGTCGACGAGGCCGATGGACCCGGCTTCGGCTCCCTTGACCCGCGTGCCCAGCATCAACATCTGCCGGGCCCGCGAGACGCCGACCCGAGCCGGCAGCGAGGCGAAGATCCCCATGTCACCGGCGAGTCCGACTCCGGTGAAAGTCGTGGCGAAGGTGGCGTCGCTCGCCGCGACCACCCGGTCGCAGGCGAGGGCGAGGGCCGTGCCGGCGCCGAACGCCGGACCCTCCACGGCCGCGACGACGGGCTTGGGCGTGTGCCAGATCGCGCGGACGACGCGCTGGGCTGCCTGGGCGCGCGCGGTCGTCTCGTTGCGCGGCTGGCGTCGCATCGTCGAGATGTCCCCGCCCGAGCAGAACGCCCCCTCGGCCCCCGTGAGCACGATGACCCGGACGCCGGCGTCGGCGTCGGCCTGCTCGAGCGCCTCGGCCAGCGCGAAGCGCAGGGGCAGGTTGATCGCGTTCTTCACGTGCGGCCGATTGAGGGTGATCACGCGGACCGCGCCCTCGTCGGTCACCCGGACCGAGTCCGGCTCCGCGGGCACCGGCTCCTGGCCGGGGATCTCGATCATGCCCACCTCAGCGGCCCTGGTAGACGCCGGTGCGACGCTCGATGACGGCCGCGAGCGCCTCACGGCTGTCCGCGGTGCCCGAGAGCTCGGAGACCACGCGGGCCTCCTCCGGCATCCGCTCGGCGACCGTTGAGCCCAGGCCGTCCCAGACCAGCCGCTTGGTCGCGGCCAGGCCCAGCGGCGGCTGCGCCGCCAGGTCGGCGGCGAGCGCGTCCACCGCGCTCGCCAGCTCGTCGTCGGGCACGACCCGGCTGACGATGCCCAGGTCGTGGGCCTCGGCGGCGCTCAGCGTCGGGTTGGTCAGCAGGATGTCCAGCGCCTTGCGCAGCCCGACGATCCGGGCGAGCGTCACCGTCGTGCCGCCGTCGGGCGCCATGCCGACGCGGACGGCACCGGAGAAGAACTTCGCGCTCTCGGTCGCGACGACGAGGTCGGCGGCGCACACGAAGCCGAAGCCCGCGCCACCGGCCGCGAAGCCCTGCACCTGTGCGATCACCGGGACCTTGAGCTGGATCAGCGCGGCGGTCGCGAGCTGCAGCCACGCCGTCGCCTCCCGCAGGTAGTCGGGGAGCGCCTCGCCCTTGCTGGCGAACGTCTTGACGTCACCCCCCGCGCAGAAGTTGCGGCCCTCGCCGCTGAGCACGACCACCCGCACCGTGGGCTCGGCGTGGCAGCGGAGCACGACCTCGTGCAGCGCCCGGAGCAGCTCGGCGTCGACGGCGTTGGACGCCTCCGGCCGGTTGAGACGGATCCGGGCGATGCCGTCCTCGAGGTCCAGCAGGACGAGTCCTTCGCTGACCAGCGCTGTCATGACTTCTTCTCCTCCTTGCGGCCCGCGAAGGCCGTCACGCTGGCACCGCCGGCGTCGCCACAGATGTGCGCGACGACGGTGTCCATCTCCAGGTCGAGGCCGGCACCGAGGTCACCGCGGAGACCGTCGCGAACCAGCTTCTTGATGCTGCGGACCGCGTCGGTACGGCGACCGGCGAGCCGGGCGACGAAGGCCGCGACCTCCTCGTCGAACTCGTCCGCGGCGTACGAGCGGTAGGCGAGGCCCCACTCGGCAGCCTGCACGCCGGACAGCCGGTCGCCGGAGAGCAGCAGACCGAGGGCCCGTTGGGCGCCGACGGCGCGCG
>NZ_VLJQ01000120.1:13628-20655 GCF_007829375.1 Nocardioides sp. J9
CGCCACGCCCTCGACGGCCGCCACGACCGGGACGGGCGCCGACTCGACGGCCTCGCACGCCCCGCGGAACGCCTCGAAGAGGCTCCGCAGCGACCCGGGACCCTCGGCGCGCAGCCGCTGGACCTCGTCGAAGTCACCCCCGGCGCAGAAGTTGCCACCCTCACCCCGCAGCAGGATGACCCGCACCTCAGGGTCGCCGGCGGCGACGAGGACGGCCTGCTCGAGGGCGACGGCGAGCGCGGTGGTCACGGCGTTCATGGCATCGGGCCGGGACAGCGTCACCGTGGCGACGCCGTCGGCGACCTCGAGCCGGACCGGGTTGGCGGGTTCCTGTGCGCTCACATGCCCCTCCCGCCGGAGACCTCGAGGACGGCGCCGGTCATGTAGCTGGCCAGGTCAGAGGCGAGGAAGGCGACGACGCCCGCGATCTCGTCCGGCTCGCCGGCGCGGCGCATGGGGATGGTGGCCTCCGTGGCGGCGTACGCCTCCGGCGACATGGCCTCCGTCATCGGGGTGCGGATCAGGCCCGGCTGGATCGCGTTGACCCGAACGCCGTGGTGGGCGAGCTCCTTGGCGGCAGCCTTGGTCATGCCGACGATGCCGGCCTTGGCCGCGCTGTAGTTGGTCTGGCCGGGGTTGCCGACCTTGCCCGACATCGAGGAGATGTTGATGATGCTGCCGCGCTTCTGCTCCCGCATGACCTCGCTGGCGGCCCGGATGCCGAGCCACGTGCCCTGCAGGTGGACGGTGATCACGGCCTGGAAGTCGGCCAGCGTCATCTTCCTCAGCGACGCGTCGCGGGTGATGCCGGCGTTGTTGACCAGGACGTCGAGCGTGCCGAAGGCCTCGACGGCACCGCTGACCAGGGCAGCCACGCTCTCCTCGGAGGTGACGTCGCAGGCGACGCCGCGGGCGGCCCCACCGAGCGCGGCGGCCGCCGCGGCCGCCTTGTCGCCGTCCAGGTCGGCGATGGTCACCCGAGCGCCGTGCTCGACGAGGGCGGTGGCGATGGCCAGGCCGATCCCCTGCGCCGCGCCCGTGACGATGGCGGCGCGACCCTCGAGCAGGGCGGTCACCCGAAGTACCGCACGATCGACTGCACGACGGCCGCCGGCTTCTCGGAGCCCTCGATCTCGAACGTCGTCTCGAAGACGGCCTGCACGGCGCCCTCGAGCGGGGTGGCCGTGAGGACGCGGGCCGTCGCACGGATCTTGCTGTTGACGCGGACCGGCGCCATGAAGCGCACCTTGTCGAGGCCGTAGTTGACGGCCATCTTCACGTTGTCCACGCGGTAGAGCGAGTTCAGCAGCGGCGGCAGCAGCGACAGCGTCAGGAAGCCGTGAGCGATCGTGGCACCGAAGGGCCCGTCCTTCGCCCGCTCGGTGTCCACGTGGATCCACTGGTGGTCACTCGTGGCCTCGGCGAACTGGTCGATCCGCTCCTGCTCGACGACCATCCAGTCCGACGTGCCGAGCACGTCACCTGCGGACTGAGCGAAGTCCTCGATCCCGTTGTACACCTTCACCGTAGGCCCACCTGTCGCGTAGATTTTGAATCGAAACTAAATTATAGTCTGGATTCAAGAACGTCAACGCGTGTCGGCCGCCTCCTCGGAGCTGCAGGGCCGCCACCCCCGCCCCAGGAGGAACCCATGTCCGAGGCCTACATCGTCGAAGCAGTGCGGACGCCCGTCGGCCGCCGCAAAGGCGGCTTCGCCGACGTCCACCCGGCCGACCTCGCGGCCCACTCGCTCAAGGAGCTGGTCAGCCGCGCTGGCATCGACCCCGCGCTCATCGACGACGTCGTCCTCGGCTGCCTCGACAACATCGGCGCCCAGGCCGGCGACATCGCCCGCACGTCCGCGATCGCGGCGGGCTTCCCGCTGACCGTGCCCGGCGTGACCATCGACCGCCAGTGCGGCTCGTCGCAGCAGGCTGTCAGTTTCGCCGCCATGGGCGTCAAGAGCGGCATGCAGGACCTGGTGGTCGCGGGTGGCGTGCAGAAGATGACGCAGTTCCCCATTCTGTCCGCGTTCGCCGCCGGTGCCCCGTTCGAGTCCACCGACCCGTGGACGGGCTGCGAGGGCTGGCAGGCCCGCTTCCCGGGCGAGGAGATCTCCCAGTTCCGCGGCGCCGAGATGATGGCCGCCCACTGGGGCATCACGCGTGACGACTGCGAGGAGTGGGCCTACCAGAGCCACCAGCGCGCGATCGCCGCGATCGACGCTGGTTACTTCACCAAGGAGATCACCTCCTTCAACGGCGTCAGCGTGGACGAGGGCCCGCGCCGGGACACCACCCGCGAGAAGATGGCCGAGCTGCAGACCCTCACCCCGGACGGCATCCTGACCGCCGGCGTGGCGTCGCAGATCTCCGACGCCTCCGCGGCCCTGCTCATCGCTTCCGAGAAGGCGGTCAAGGAGCACAACCTGACCCCGCGGGCGCGGATCCACCACGCCTCCGTCCTCGGCGACGACCCGGTGATGATGCTCTCGGCGCCGATCCCCGCGACCAAGCACGCGCTGGCGAAGGCCGGCATGGCGATCGATGACATCGACGTCGTCGAGATCAACGAGGCGTTCGCGCCGGTGGTCCTGGCCTGGAACAAGGAGCTCGGCGCCGACCCCGCGAAGGTCAACCCCAACGGCGGCGCCATCGCCCTCGGCCACCCGATCGGCGCCACCGGCGCCCGACTCATGACGTCCCTGCTCCACGAGCTGGAGCGCACCGGTGGCCGCTACGGCCTGCAGACCATGTGCGAGGGCGGCGGTCAGGCCAACGTCACCATCATCGAGCGACTCTGAGAGGACAGCGACCCATGCAGCGCACCCTCTACAACGAGGACCACGAGGCCTACCGGGAGACCGTCCGGGAGTTCCTGGCCCGTGAGGTCGTCCCGCACAAGGACCAGTGGGACGACGACCGGTGGATCCCCCGCGAGGTCTTCGCGGCGGCCGCCCAGGCCGGCCTCTACGGCCTCCAGATCCCCGAGGAGTTCGGCGGCAGCGGTGAGCCCGACTACCGCTACCGCATGGTCGCGACCGAGGAGGTGGCCCGCGCCAACGCCATCTCCTTCAGCGTCACGCTCGGCCTCCAGGACGACCTCTTCCTGGCCTACCTGCTACCACCAATCCATCACTGCGCGGAAGACTGATTTAAGGGGCAAGAGGCGCTGGCTGCCGAAGTTCGCCGCCGGCGAGCTGATCGGCGCCCTCGCGATGACCGAGCCGGGCACCGGCTCGGACCTGCAGGGCATCCGGACCACCGCGAAGCGGGACGGCGACCACTACGTCGTCAACGGCCAGAAGACGTTCATCTCCTCCGGCATCATGGCCGACCTGATCGTCCTCGCGGTCCGGACCGACCCGGAGGGCGGCTCGAACGGCTTCAGCCTGCTCATGGTCGAGGCGGACTCCACGCCCGGCTTCGAGCGCGGTCGCAAGCTCGACAAGATCGGCCTGCCCTCGCAGGACACCGCCGAGCTGTACTTCACCGACGCCCGCGTCCCGGTCGAGAACCTCCTCGGCGAGGAGGGCCAGGGCCTGAAGTACCTGATGAGTCACCTGCCGCGCGAGCGCCTCGGCATCGTCGCGCAGTCGATCACGACCGCTCAGACCACCCTGGAGCAGACCATCGCCTACCTGAAGGACCGCACGGCCTTCGGCAAGCGACTGATCGACTTCCAGAACAGCCGCTTCGAGCTGGCCGAGATGCAGACCGAGCTCGACGTCGCCCAGACCTACGTCGACGCGATGGTCCTGGCCTACAACGCCGGCACCCTCACGCCGGTCGAGGCCGCGAAGGGCAAGTGGTACGTCTCCGAGCTCATGAAGCGCACCGTCGACCGTTGCCTGCAGCTCCACGGCGGTTACGGCTTCATGAAGGAGTACCCCGTTGGCAAGGCCTACATCGACACCCGCATCCAGACGATCTACGGCGGCACGACCGAGATCATGAAGGAGATCATCGGCCGCGACATCGCCGGCGGTCGCTGACAGCTCCCTCGACGCCCGGGCGGCCCTGCCGCCCGGGCGTCCTCCTTTCTCCAGCCCTCGGAGCAGCACCCACCAAGACCCAGGAGTACTCATGCCAATCAAGGACACGCTCGCCGTCGCTGCGATGGTCGGACAGGTCACCGCGACCGTCGCGCTCGAGCGACTCGGTCCCGCGCCGCGGCTGGACCGTCCCGGCGCCGTCCCCCCGCGCGCCGAGGCGATCACCGCCGAGTGGCTCACCAGGGTCCTGTGCACGGACGCCCCCGGCGCAGCCGTGACTGACTTCCGTGTCCTCGGCGGCAGCGACGGGACGTCGTCACGTCGCGCCATCGAGGTCACCTACAACGCGGCCGGACAGGCAGCCGGACTCCCCACCCGCCTGTTCAGCAAGGCCGCGGCCGGCCTCTTCTCTCGGCTCCTGCTCGGTCTCACCGACATCGCCGAGGGCGAGGCCCTGTTCTACAACCACGCCCGCCCGGCCCTGACCGTGCGCAGTCCCCGCGCCTTCCACGCCGGCTTCGACCCGCGCACCCGCCGCTCGCTCGTGCTGCTCGAGGACCTCTCGGTCGACGGCTGGACCTTCCCCGACCCCCAGGACAACACCGTCACCCGCGCGGACGCCGAGGACATGGTGGCCCAGCTGGCGGCGTACCACGGCGCCTTCTGGGACAGCCCCCGCTTCCACACCGACCTCGCCGGCCTCAAGCCGGCCCGCCGCTGGCAGGACGCCCTCGACCGGCGAGCCGGCTTCCGCTCACGCACGCTGCGTGGCTTCGACCGTGCCCACGAGGTCCTGCCTGCCGGGATGGTGGGCCGCCGGGCGGAGCTCTACCCCGCCTTCCACCGCTCCCTCGACCTGCACGACGCCTCCCCCCAGACGCTGCTGCACCAGGACCTCCACCTGGGCAACTGGTTGCGTGACCGCGACGGCCGGATGGGGCTCTACGACTGGCAGTGCGTCGCCCGCGGTCACTGGGCCCTCGACTACTCCTACGCGATGGCCGGCGCGCTGCGCCCCGAGGACCGGCGCGAGTGGGAGGAGGACCTGCTGCGGCTCTACCTGTCGCTCCTCGGCGAGGTCGGCGTGGACGCCCCCTCCTTCGACGAGGCCTGGCTCGCCTACCGCCAGCAGCCGATGCACGCGTTCGCGTTCGGCCTGTTCACCCTCGGCGGCTCCCGCCTCGAGCCCGAGCTGCAGCCACGCGACTACACGCTCGCGGCCATCGGCCGGATCGCCACGTTCCTCGACGACCACGCCACCCTCGACACCCTGTCGGACTGAGCGGAACCACCGAGCGGCATCCTTACCCCCATGTCCTGGCCCTTCGAGCTCTGGTCGGCCCCCGAGGGCTTCGACGCCGACGAGTACGCCGAGATGCTCGGCGAGCTGCGCGGCCTCCTCGCCGCGGTGGCCGACGCGGCGCCCGACCCGGCGCACGTCCGCAAGCTGACCGCCGACCTGCGGGCCCTGCGCGGGGAGCTGGCCGCCTGCGCCACCGACGACGACCACGCGCCGTTCGGCCAGCAGCACAACATCGACGGCGACCACGGCCTGGCGTCCGTCCCGCAGGTGCGGGTGCTGCGCTCGGCGGACGGGTCGCTGGACGGCGAGGTCACCTTCACCCGCTGGCACGTCGGCGGTGGTGGCACCGTCCACGGCGGCATGGTCGGCGTCGCGCTCGACGAGCTGATGGGACGGTCCCAGATCGCGCTGGGCTGGATCGCCCGCACGGCCTACCTCACCGTGTCCTACCGCGCCGGCACCCCGTGGGGGCGCACGTTGTCGGTCCAGGTCCGCACCACCCGCAGCGAGGGGCGCAAGCAGTTCCTCGAGGCACGACTGTTCGACGGCGACCAGCTGTTCGCCGAGGCCGAGGCGCTCTTCGTGCGCGTCTCGCCGTACCCTGCCAGCCCGGCGCTCGCCGGCCGCCCCACCCTGGAGGTCCGATGACTACCACTGCCACGACGCCCGACCTCACCGAGGCGCTCGCGACCGTCCTCGAGCGGCGCTACAGCTGCCGCGCCTTCACCGACGAGCCCGTCGACGGCGCCACGCTGCGCCGGTTGTTCACCCTCGCCCAACGCACCCCGTCGTGGTGCAACTCCCAGGCCTGGCAGGTGCACCTGGTCTCGGGCGACGACGTCGCGCCGTTCAGCGAGCGCCTCGTAGCCCGGGTGATGGCCGGCGGCCCGACCCCCGACGTCACCAACCCCGAGAAGTACGAGGGCGTCTACGCCGACCGTCGTCGTACCTGCGGTCACGCGCTCTACGAGGCCGTCGGCATCGCCCGCGACGACCAGGAGGGCCGGCTGCGCCAGATGCTGGAGAACTTCCGCTTCTTCGGCGCCCCGCACGTCGCCATCATCACCAGCCCGAAGGCGCTGGGCCCCTACGGCGTGATGGACTGCGGCGGCTACGTCGCCAACCTGCTCAACCTCGCCGACTCCCTCGGCCTCGGCGCGATCGCCCAGGGCGCGATCGGCATGTACGCCGACGCCGTCCGTGAGCACCTCGACGTCCCGGCCGACCGCGACGTCGTCTGCGCCGTCGCGATCGGCCACCCCGACCCCGACCACCCGGTCAACAGCTTCCGCACCGAGCGCGAGGACGTCGCCAACGCGGTGACCGGCCTCCCCGCCTGACCCTCCCCGGTGGTCGAGGTGCGAGGCGCGCCAGCCCGGTGGTTGAGGTGCGAGGCGCGCTGCCCGGTGGTTGAGGTGCGAGCGCAGCGAGCCTCGAAACGGTGAGGATGTGGGGAGTGCTCCGGGGTGGGTTCTGACTTGCCTCGAAACTGACGGCTCTGGTCTGTCTTGAAGTGGACGTGTCGGCCTGTCCCCGGGGCGCGTGACCTAGCCATAAGGGCGCCGTGAGGAGGGATCGGACCGGRCGACTGTGACTTGATAGGAACCTGCTGCGATCAAAGCGTTGGCTCTTCACCGTTGTGTCCGCCGCCCGGCCCGATGAAGTCATCCTCCACAAAGTGAAGGAGACAGATCGCGTGACCAGCATGACCACCCCCACCCCGACCGAAC
>NZ_VLJQ01000122.1:0-20798 GCF_007829375.1 Nocardioides sp. J9
AGCGGGTGGCGATGCCACGCCATTGCTTGTGGTCGCTGAAGGAGCGCTCGATGACGTTGCGGCCCTTGTAGGCCTTCGCGTCGAAGGCAGGCGGCCTGCCGCCTGCCGAGCCCCGCTTCTTGCGGTGGCCGACCTGGTCGGCGGGCTGTGGAATCACCGCCCGAATCCCGCGCGAGCGGAGCTCGGCGCGGTTCGCACGGGAGGAGTAGGCCTTGTCGCCACGCACCGCGTCAGGTCTCGTGCGTGGGCGGCCGCGACCGAGTCGCTTGACCGCGAGTTGGGACAACAACGGCTTCAGCATCGGCGAATCGCCAGTCTGGCCGGGCGTCAACGCGATCACGGGGTCATCTGGCTTAGTCGTCGGACTTCCGCCTCTGTTGCCATGTCCGCTGGGGCATGACTCCTTCCGCGTCTCGCTGGACCGGCGGCTTCAGGTGCGCCGCATTGTGGAGCATGGCGTCCGGCAGGTAGCCCAAGTGGGCGAACTGATCGCGGCGGCACCTGCTCCTGGCAGTCGTTGGCCGAACGCAACGGCGCTCCCTGCCGCGCGCCCGGCCGCTCACGCGGCAGGGACATTCCATTCGGTCAGGGAAGTCGGACCGCGCCGGGAACTACGTCGCGCGCCGCGACAGAGGTGGGTGGCGAACGAGGCCGGGGCTGGGCACGGCATACTGACCTCGGATGGGCTGCGTCGCACTGAACCACACAAATGTTGTTCCGAGGTTTCTGTCGATGTAACTACCCACGTCCCGGGCCCCTAGCTCAATTGGCAGAGCAGGAGACTTTTAATCTCTTGGTTGTGGGTTCGAGTCCCACGGGGCCTACGACGTCCGCGCCTGCTGCTGGCGCGAGCACTCGGCGCACAGGCCGACGAGCTCGACGGTGTGGGCGACCTCGGTGAAGCCGTGCTCGTCGGCGACGGCGTGGGCCCACTTCTCGACCGCGGAGCCGGTGATCTCGACGGTCCGGCCGCAGGAACGGCACACCAGGTGGTGGTGGTGCGAGGTGCTGCAGCGGCGGTACGTCGCCTCACCCGCCGGGCTGTGGCGGACGTCGACCTCGCCGGCGTCGGCCATCGCCTGCAGGGTGCGGTAGACGGTCGCGAGGCCGACCTTCTCGCCGTTCTGGCGGACGGCGTCGTGGACCTCCTGCGCGCTCTGGAAGTCGACGGAGGCCTGGAGGGCAGCGGTGATCGCCAGGCGCTGGCGCGTGGGGCGCAGGCCGGTCGCGGGCCGGTCGGTGTCGGTCACGCGCTCCTCCGTGGTGGCCGGGATGGGAATCACTCTCAATCTACCGGGCGGCGCCGGGCCCGGGAGGACTGCTCCCACTGGCCCGGACGGACCAGCCAGCCGGGACCGGGGAACCGGGGACGGGGCCCGGACGGCGGGGTACGCTCGGCGCGGGTGAGGGAAAGGGAGGACTCTGCCCATGGGGAGCAACGACGAGTTCGGGCCGGACACCGAGACCATCCGGGCCTGGCTGGCGAAGCGCGCGACGTACGCCAAGGACGCGCGCGTCATCGGCGCGCCCCGGGGCTCCGTGTCCGGCGGTACGACGACCCCCGCCCCAGCTGCTCCCGCCACCTCCCGTCGCCGCGAGTCCGCCCCCGAGCCCGACGTCGCCCCCGACCCCGAGTCGGTCGAGCGGCCGTCCCGGCTGAGCGCCGCTGAGGGTCCGCGCCCGGACAGCCGCAACGCCGGCCGCTCCGTCCTCGACGCCCTCGGCACCAGCCCGGTCGAACGTCCCGCACGCCCCGCGGCCGACGCGACCGAGGCGGGCCGCTCCGTGCTCGACGCGCTCGGCGCCGACGAGCCCGTCGCCGCCAAGCCGCGTCGCGAGCGCGGCCGCGCGAAGGCCGCACCGGCGCCGGAGCCCGAGCCGACGCCGCCCGCGCAGCCGACGGTGCTCAAGCCGTCGAGCAAGGTGCGGGTCAGCGCGCCCGCCCCGTCGTCGTACCAGGCACCGCCGCAGGACGCCCCCGCCGCGGGCCGTCCGGTGCCGAAGCAGACCGTGCGCCGCGGCCGCTGGACCGAGCCGGAGGAGCACCGGCAGGCGCTCGAGGCGACGACCGACGTCGACTTCCCGGTGCGCAACACCGTGCGCAAGGTGCTCGGCTGGGTCCTGCTGGTGTCGCTGCTCTCCGCTGCCGTGGTCGGGTACGTCGCCAGCCAGGACCGCACGCCCGCGCTGATCGGGATCGCGGGGGTGCTCGCGTTCCTGACCCTGGTGGTGTGGGCGATCCGCGCGAGCTGCGTGACCACCAAGCTCACCATCCGCCGCGGCCAGCTGCTGGTCACCCGCGGCGGCCAGACCCAGCGCGTCGACATCAAGGGCGGCCACACGATCATCGCGATCGTCGGCGAGCCCGGCGACCGCCGCTGGACGGTGCTGTTCGAGCGCCGCGGCCTGCCGCTGGTCGTGGTGAACTCCAGCGTCGTCGACCCGCACTGGTTCACCAGCGCGCTCTACCGCCTCCGCCCGGAGCTGCGGCCCGGCTGGAGCGACGAGGCCGCCGGGGTCAGCTGACGATCCAGTAGCGGCGCTTGCCGTTGCGGACGTCCTCGAGCTCGCCGCCGTTCGCCTCGATGGTGCGGCGCGAGGCGTCGTTGTCCTCGTCGCAGGTCACCAGCACCCGCTCGATGCCCAGCCGCGCCGCCTCGACGACGCCGAGGCGCAGCGCCTCGGTGGCGTGCCCGCGGCGCCGGGCCGACGGCTTCACCGAGTAGCCGATGTGCCCGCCCTCCTCGAGCAGGAAGTCGTTGAGGCCGTGGCGCAGGTGCAGGAAGCCGACGACCTCGTCGTCGGGCGCGCCGGTCCCGTCGGTGATCCAGAAGTACGACGACGGCACCCGGGTCCCGTCGAGGTCGGCCGGGGCGGTGACCTCGGTCATCAGCACGTACGCCGCGCACCCCTCGGCCGTGGGGACCGGGTCGCCCTCGAGGAACCAGTGGCCGGAGCCGTGCATCTCCGTCGTACCGCCGAAGTCCCGGATCATCGCCGCCCAGCTCTCCCAGCGAGCGGTGTCCGGCGCCACGAGTGCAGTCATGGGTCCATCCCACCACCCCACGGTCGGCGCCCGCGAGCGGGTTTCAGGGCTCGCCAAATGAGAACGTGTTCTACTCTGGTGCCATGAACTGGGCGTTCCCCGGGGACGAGACCCCCGACCCCGCGGTCGAGCACGAGACGGCGACGTGGGGCCCGCTGGCCGCCGCGACCCGCGAGCTGGTCGACCTGTGCGTGATGTCGGAGGTCGACGCCGAGGAGGTCGCCGCAGCGACCGCGGACGTCGAGGCGGCCGTCGCCCGCCTGCGCAAGGTACGACGCCAGCAGACCCTCGGCCAGGAACACCTGCTCAACGGCCGGCGCCGGCCGTGGGGCAACCCCGTCATCGGGATGCGGAACCCGATCGCGCCGCCGATCCAGGTGCACACCGAGCCCGACGGGCACGCGGAGTGCGAGTTCCACTGCGGACCGGCGTTCGAGGGACCGCCGGGGCTCGTGCACGGCGGCGTGGTCGCGCTCGTGCTCGACCAGCTGCTCGGGCACGCCGTCGGCGCCCGAGGCCGCCCGGGCATGACCGGCACCCTGACGATCGTCTACCGCCAGGGCACCCCGCTCGGCGACCTGCGCGCCGAGGCGTGGGTGGACCGCGAGGACGGCATCAAGACCTGGGCGAAGGCGCAGATGATCGGGCCGGACGGCGTGACCGCCGAGGCCGAGGGCGTGTTCCTGCTCCCCCGGGCGCTGCGCGACCGGGTCCCCGACGCCGGGACTTCCTGACCGTTCCTGCTGCTTCCCGACCCTTGCAACGGTCAGGAAGCGAGGGAATCACCTCTGGAGCGGCGATTCCCGCGACCGCGCCGGCCTCAGCCCGAGACCTTCACCCCACGCTTGTTCTCGTCGCTCAGCCGCGCCTCCTCGGCCGCCTGCGCCTCGAGCTCGGCACGACGGCGCTCGGCGTCCTCGTACTCGCCGGGCTGGGAGACCAGGTCGGTGGCGCCGCGCTCGAGCCGGGACAGTGCCATCCGGGCGAAGATCTGCTGCTCGGTCGAGGTCCGCTCGGAGCGGCCGGTGCCGATGAAGGAGACCGCCCAGCGCAGGACGGCGGTGACGCGGTTCTTGAAACCGGTCAGGTAGAAGAGGTGGACGACGAGCCACATCAGCCAGGCGAGGATGCCGGTGATGCGGAGCTTGCCGACCATCGCCACCGCGCGGAAGCGGCTGATGATCGCCATCGAGCCCTTGTCGAAGTACTTGAACGGACCCTGTGCCGGCTTGCCCTTGAGTCGACCGTCGATCTCCTTGGCGGCGTACTTCGCGCCCTGGATGGCGACCTGCGCGACGCCGGGGAGGTTGTCGAGGGAGATCATGTCGCCGACCACGAACACCTCGGGGTAGCCCGGGAGCGTGAGGTCGGGGTTGACCGCGATCCGGCCGGCGCGGTCGAGCGGGGCGCCGGTCTGGTCGGAGAGCTGCTTGCCGAGCGGGTTGGCCTGGACGCCCGCGGCCCACACCTTGGCGACGGCCTCGATGCGCTTCTCGGTGCCGTCCTTGTACTTCACGGTCAGGCCGCGCTCGTCGACGTGCGAGACCAGCGCGCCGAGCATGACCTCGACGCCGAGCTTCTCCAGCTTCTCCTGGGTCCACTTGCCGAGCTTGTTGCCGAACGGCGGCAGCACCTGCGGCGCGGCGTCGACGAGGATGACGCGGGCCTTGCGGGTGCTGATCGATCGGAAGTCGCGGGTCAGCGTGCGGTGCGCGAGCTCGGCGATCTGGCCGGCCATCTCGACCCCGGTCGGGCCGGCACCGACGACCACGAAGGTCAGCAGGTGGTCGACGTTCTCGCCGCGGGCCGCACCGAGCTCGGCCATCTCGAAGGCACCGAAGATCCGGCCGCGCAGCTCGAGGGCGTCGTCGATGCTCTTCATGCCGGGGGCGAACTCGGCGAAGTGGTCGTTGCCGAAGTAGGACTGGCCGGCGCCGGCGGCGACGATCAGCGAGTCGTACGGCGTCACCAGCTCGCGCCCGAGGACGTGGGAGGTGACCAGGCGCTGCGCGAGGTCGACCTCGGTGACCTCGCCGAGGAGGACCTGGGCGTTCTTCTGGTCCGCCAGCACCTCGCGGGTCGGCGGGGCGATCTCGCCCTCGGAGAGGATGCCGGTCGCCACCTGGTAGAGCAGCGGCTGGAAGAGGTGGTGGGTCGTCTTCGCGATCATCGTCACGTCGACGTCCGCCTTGCGCAGGGCCTTGGTGCCGAACAGGCCACCGAAGCCGGAGCCGATCACGACCACCTGGTGGCGGTCGGAACGGGGGACGATCACGCGGTCGGACGGTTCCGGCTGGGTGTCGCCTGCTGCCATGGCTCCTCCTGAGTCGCATCTGCGCTGGGGTGGCTGCGGGCGGCGGGCCTGACCGTCCGCGGTCGGGGTACGTCACCGACAGGGTGTCGCACGCCACCATTCTCCCGCTACCGCTCCGGCATACCCAACACTGGGTCATGGTCTGGTCCGTCACTTTTCCTTGACGCCGCCAGTCCGTGCCGTTCCCGGCCCTGTGCCGGCCCTGTGTCGGCACTGTGCGGGCCGGTGCCGGGCGGTGTCCGGCGCGGCGCCGTACGTGTCGCGACCGTCACCAAATGGGTGAGAATCGGTTGTTTGGTTGCGAGTTCAACCGGGTAGACCCCCCGGGATCAGGCCGATGTCGCCCTGACCCAGGCACTGACACCGCGAAAGGTTCCTCCGTGCAGCACCGGCAGACCCTCGATCTGGCCCCCGGGCCGCGCAGCGTGCACGACGCACGCCGCTGGGTCGTGGCCACCTGCCGGGAGCTCGGCCGCGAGGACCTCGTCGACTGCGCCGAGCTCGGCATCTCCGAGCTGGTGACCAACGCCGTGCTGCACGGCGACCAGCCCGTGCGGATGCAGGTCAGCGGCACGCCGGAGCACCCCCGCTTCGAGGTGCACGACGCATCGACGATCGCGCCCCAGCCGTCGACCCAGGCCGGCGGCTTCGACCTCGACGCCTTCGACCTCGACGCCTTCGACGCCCTCGACGAGGCGCAGCTGGCCAGCCTGACCACGGTCGGGCGCGGCCTCGACATCGTCGCCCGCGCCTCGATCGCGTGGGGCGCGGAGATCGAGGAGGACGGCAAGACGGTCTGGTTCGAGCCGGCGCCGGAGCTGTCCGAGGAGGGCGGGGCGCCGTACCAGCTCACCTACGCCCGCAGCCCCTTCGCCGAGGACCACACCCGCGTCGGTGAGGTCGCGGTCCAGATCAACGGCGTCCCGGTCGTCGCGTTCGGCCACTTCCAGCGCCACTACCGCGACCTGCGCCGTGAGATCCGTCTGCTCGCGCTCGCCCACGAGGACGACTACCCGCTGGGGAAGGTCCTCTCCGAGCACTTCGACGCGCTCGAGCGGCCGCTGCGCTCCAACATGGGCCGCGAGCAGGTCGACGAGGCCAACGACGGCGGCCGCCCCCCCCTTGCCCCCCGCCTGCGGATGCCGCGCGAGACCGCGCGGCAGATCGGCGGCCTGATCGACCTGCTCGACGCCGCCGACGAGTTCAGCCGGGCGCAGCGCCTGCTCACCGCCCCGCGCGAGCCCGAGCAGCGCGCCTTCCAGATCTGGTTCCTCGGCGAGTTCCGCCGCCAGGCGGCCGGCGCCCCGCCGGTGGCCTGGCAGGGCAGCGCCGGCTCCGGCGCCCCCTCCCGCGCGCTCTGACCCGCCACTCCCCCTACGCTCGGCGCATGACCGTCGGACCGCGCCACTACGCCGCGGTCGCCGTCGGCGGCGCGGTCGGCGCCGTGGTCCGGTACGCCGCCGTCGAACTCGCGCCCGGCGGCCCCGGCTTCTCGTGGACCACCTTCGCGGTCAACGTCGCCGGCGCCGCACTGCTCGCCGGGCTCCTGCTCCTCCCGCTGGCGCGCCGCTCGACCGTCTGGGCCGCCGGGCTCGGTCCCGGCCTCCTCGGGGGCTTCACGACCTTCTCCGCGACCTCGGAGCAGGCTCGTGCGCTGCTCGCCGACGGCCGGCCCGCCCTCGCCGCCGCCTACGTGCTCGGCACGCTCGCGGCCGCCCTGGCCGCCGTCGCGGTCGTGGGCCGCCTCGCTCCCCCGCTGCCCGGGGAGGACGAGCTGTGAGCCTCCTCGGCGCACTCCTGGTCGGCCTGGGCGGCGGCGCGGGCTCGGCCCTGCGCTACGCCCTCGGCCAGCGGTACGACGACCGGTGGCACCACGGCACCCTGGCCGCCAACACCGTTGCCAGCCTCCTGCTCGGCCTCTGCGCCGGCTGGGCCCTCGACGGCCACGCCCTCGCACTGGCCGGCACCGGCTTCTGCGGCGGCCTGTCGACGTACTCCTCCCTGGCCGTGCAGACCCGCGACCTCGGCCCCCGCCGCGGCGCCGCCTACGCCGCCCTCACCGTCGCTCTGGGCCTCGCCGCAGCCGCCGTCGGCTTCCTCGTGGCGCGGTAGTCCGGGGGCTTTCCGCGGTAGTCCCGGGTCAAAAGCACCGCGACACGCCGCTGGAAGGTGCTTTTGACCCGGGACTACCGCGAAGGTCTTGACAGCAGGGCCGGGTCAGGCGTAGCCGAGGTCGTGGAGGCGGGCGTCGTCGATGCCGAAGTGGTGGGCGACCTCGTGGACGACGGTGATCCGGACCTCCTCGGCGAGCTCCTCGGCGTCCTCGCACATGTCGAGCAGGGGGCCGCGGAAGAGGAAGATCCGGTCGGGCAGGTGCGGCACCAGGCCGCTGTCGCGCTCGGTGAGCGCCACGCCGTCGTACAGGCCCAGCAGGTCGTCGGGCTCGCCCTCGGGCGGCTCGTCCTCGACGAGGACCACGACGTTGTGGACCAGGCGCGCGAGCTCCTCGGGGATCTCGTCGAGCGCGGTGTCCACCAGCGCGTCGAACTCCTCGGGGCTCATCTCGACCGGCACGCGGCCATTGTGCCGGTCGCCGGTCCGGGCGGAAAAAGCAAGCAGCCCGGACCTTGCGGTCCGGGCTGTCTCTTGCGACCCCGACGGGACTCGAACCCGCGGCCTCCGCCGTGACAGGGCGGCGCGCTAACCAACTGCGCTACGGGGCCTTGGTGCCTTCTCGTGCAGTTCTCACTGCGCGGTGAAGCGGATGGAACTCTAACCCATGCGCGAGCGAGGAACCCAATCGGGAGCACCACCCGCGCCATCGAGCACCCCCAACCGGATTCGAACCGGCGTACCCGCCGTGAAAGGGCGGTGTCCTGGGCCGCTAGACGATGGGGGCCCTCCGTCGCCCGGACGTGCCCGGCGACGGCCCGCTCAGCATAGTGGGAGCGGCGTCGCGCACGCCCATCGACCGAGCCACGGCAGGCAGCGACCGACCGGTGAGGGACCACGGTGCGGTGCCGCTTTCGTGACTTCGCAGGTGCTCCGGTATGGTGTGCGGGCCCGGCCAGGTAGCTCAGTTGGTACGAGCGACCGACTGAAAATCGGTAGGTCGGCGGTTCGACCCCGCCCCTGGCCACGTGCAACCGAAGGGCCCCGCTTCTGCGGGGCCCTTCGGCGTTCCCCACCCTCTCCGTGAGAGCCTGCGCGGGTGCTGCCCGCCTTCGAGATCGTCGCGCGCCACCGGCCCGTGGACGTCGTGGGCACCGTGCTCGTCGAGGAGCAGCACGACGGCGCTCAGCAGTCGAGCACGGGGCAGCTGCCCCTGCTCGCGCCCTTCGCCGCGGTCGAGGTGTCACTGTCCGGTCGCGGCGGGGGTACGACGGCGAGCCTGGCCGGGCCGGACGGGACCCAGCTGTCCTCGACGGTCGACCAGGGCCGGGTCTTCATCACCACCCGCTCCGGCGACGACGAGCGGGTCCACCGCAGCCGGCGCCACGGCCAGGTCCGCCGCTCCCCCGGCCGCCTCGCGCTGGCGCTGACCGGCACGCACGTCGCGGCGCTGACGCTCGAGGACGGCGCCTGGGTCGTCCGGGCGCGGGTGGACCTGTCGCGTCCCGGCGCGACGCTGGCGGCCGACGTGCGCGACCCGGCCTGGCTGACCGGCCTGGTCGCCGGCTGGTCCTCGACGGAGGCCGGGACGGTCACCGGCTGGCGCGCCGGGACGTTCGGGCAGCTGGGGCTCAGGGACGTCCGGCTGGTGACGTGGGCGGACGGGACGCCGTACCGCCTCGACGACGGCTCGGTGATGGTCTCCGCGACCAGCGCGGGACCCGGGTTCTTCGGCACGGCACACACCTCGACGTGGACTCTGGACGCTCAGGGGGAGGTGCGGCGCGGTGCCGTGCTGTTCTTCCAACGACCCGACCGGCCCGGCGGCTACGGCGACCACGCCACCCACGTCGTGCGCGACGGGGACCGCTGGCTGGTCGCCACGAGCACGTGGTCGGACTTCCCGGCCGACCCCCGGGCGCGGCGCGGCGCCCGGGTCGGCGTCACCCTCGCCGAGACGACGACCGACCTGACCCGCGGCCAGCACCTGCTGCCGACGCGGGCGCTCGCGCTGCCGACGGACGGGCCGAGCGTCGGCGTCTGGGACCCGCACCTGGTCCGCGACGACGACGGGTCGTGGCTCGTCGGCTACGTGAGTGCGCGGAAGTTCTTCGACTTCCACCCGGTGCTCGCCTCGGGGCCGACCCTGGACGAGCTGTCCCTGCGTCGCACGGCCGGCGACCGTACGGCGACGGAGGGCACCACCCTCGTACGCCTCGACGGCGCGTGGCGGGTGCTCGCCAGCGACGGCCGGGACAACCGCCGGGCGGTACGAGGGCGGTTCCCGGTGTTCGACACCGACCTGCGCGAGGTCGGCACCATCGCGGCGCCGTACCCGACGAACATCCCGTGGCCCACGCTCGTCCCGCCGGACCCGGCGGTCCCCGGGGACCGCTGGCGCCTGGTGACCTTCAACGGCCGCCCGCTCGGGGGTCCGCTCGCCGGCTACGGCACCCACGGCGACCTGGTGGTCATGCGCGAGCGCGACTGAGTGACGGCTGGTCCGCCGTCCGGGGTCGCCACAGCCCGCCACAGGCCGCCACGAGGGCCCGGAGGTTTCGAGGCTCGGCGCTGGGGCGCCTCACACCTCAACCACCGGGCGCTGAGCACCCAGCGCTGAGTCACGCTCGGACCACCGACGGGCGAGCAACACCGAGCTACGTGCTCGCGCTACGCCCGGCTTGCCGCCACGCGGACGTCACCGCCTACCGGAGGCAACGGCGTGCGCGGCAGCGCGGCGCCCGCGCCGAVGGCGCGTCGTGCGACGCCCGCGGGCCGAGCGCCAGCGAGGTCCGTGCGGCGAGCACGACAGGCGACGCGCTCGCGCAGATGAACTCAGTCGCGGGGGTCGGCGTAGTCCGACCACTTGTCCAGGTCGACGTCGTCGAGGTCGTCCTCGGGACGCTTCACCGGCTCACCGTGGAGCTCGCGCGCCAGCGCAGAGAGATCCGTGTCGTGAGTGCGGTACTTCAGGTCGCGTGCGACCTTGGTCTGCTTGGCTTTCGCTCGGCCGCGGCCCATAGGGTCCAGCCCCCTCGCACACTTGGCCGGGGCCCTCCGGGCCCCGGACTGCTGAATCAGAGTCTCGTGAGGACAACGGTACATGGCCCGTGGCTGNGGCGTGGCCAGCGTCACCAGCCGGGGTGCTGCCCGACCAGCTCGACGGTGCCCTTCTGCTCCGGGTCCTCGCTGACCTCGCCGGCGACCCAGCTGTCGATGCCGAAGTCCGCGAGGCGGGCCAGGGCGGCGTCGACGGAGTCAGGGGCGACGAGGGCGACCATGCCGACGCCGCAGTTGAGGGTGGCCTCGAGGTCGGGCTGGGCGACGTCGCCGACCTTGCGGACGACGTCGAAGACCGGGGCGGGGGTCCAGGTGCCGCGGTCGAGGGTGGCCTTGAGCTCGGCGGGCATCACTCGGGCGAGGTTGTTGGCCAGGCCGCCGCCGGTGATGTGGGCCATCGCGTGGGTCTCGGTCTCGCGGGCGAGCGCGAGGGCCGGCTTGGTGTAGATGCGGGTGGGCTCGAGGAGCTCCTCCCCCAGCGTGCGGCCGAACTCCTCGACCTGCCGGTCGACGGTCCAGCCGGCCTGGGTGAAGAACACGTGGCGGGCGAGCGAGTAGCCGTTGGAGTGCAGGCCGCTGGCCGCCATCGCGACGACGACGTCGCCGGGGCGGACCAGGTCGGCGCCGAGCAGCGCGTCGGCCTCGACGACGCCGGTGGTGGCGCCCGCGACGTCGTACTCGTCGGGCGCGAGCAGGCCCGGGTGCTCGGCGGTCTCGCCGCCGACCAGCGCGCACCCGGCCTCGACGCAGGCCTCGGCGATGCCCTTGACGATCGCGGCGATCCGCTCGGGCACGACCTTGCCGGTCGCGATGTAGTCGGTCATGAAGAGCGGCTCGGCGCCGCAGACGACCAGGTCGTCGACGACCATGCCGACGAGGTCGAAGCCGATGGTGTCGTGCTTGTCGACCATCTGCGCGACGGCGACCTTGGTGCCGACGCCGTCGGTGGAGGTCGCGAGCAGCGGACGCTTGTACGACGTGAGGGCGCTCGCGTCGAAGAGGCCGGCGAAGCCGCCGAGGCCGCCCATCATCTCCGGGCGGCGGGCCTTCTCGACCCACTCCTTCATCAGGTCGACGGCGCGGTCCGCGGCCTCGATGTCGACGCCGGCTCGGGCGTACGCGTTGTCAGCCACGGTTCCCTCGGTCTCCTCGGTTGGGGTCACGGGTTGTTGAAAACAGGGAGGGCCTCGCCGTGCGTGGTCGGCTCGAGGGTCGCCTCCAGCAGGTGCTTGCCGAGCAGGCTCTCGTCGGGGAGCTCGATCGGGTACTGGCCGGTGAAGCAGGCCGTGCACAGGGTGCTCTGCGGCTGGCGGGTGGCCTCGACCATGCCCTCCAGCGAGATGTAGCCGAGGCTGTCGGCGCCCACGCTGGCGGCGATCTCGTCGACGTCGAGGCCGTTGGCGATCAGCTCCGCGCGGGTGGCGAAGTCGATGCCGTAGAAGCAGGGCCACTTGACCGGCGGGCTGGAGATCCGGACGTGGACCTCGGTGGCACCGGCCTCGCGCAGCATCCGCACCTGGGCGCGCTGGGTGTTGCCGCGCACGATGGAGTCGTCGACCACCACGATGCGCTTGCCGCGGATCATGTGCTCGAGGGCGTTGAGCTTGAGCCGGATGCCGAGCTGGCGCAGGGTCTGGCTGGGCTGGATGAAGGTGCGTCCGACGTAGGCGTTCTTGACGAAGCCCTGGCCGAACGGGATGCCGCTCTCGAGGGCGTAGCCGGAGGCGGCCGGCGTCCCCGACTCGGGGACCGGGATGACCAGGTCGGCCTCGACGGGGAACTCGCGGGCCAGCTGGCGGCCCATCTCGACGCGCGCCTCGTGGACGCTGCGACCGGCGATGGTGGCGTCGGGGCGGGCGAGGTAGACGTACTCGAACACGCAGCCCTTGCGGCGCGGCTCGGAGAACTTGTGGGAGCGCAGGCCGTCCTCGTCGATGACGATCAGCTCGCCGGGCTCGACCTCGCGGACCACGCTGGCGCCGACGGTGGCGAGGGCGGAGTCCTCGCTGGCGACGACCCAGCCGCGGTCGAGGCGGCCCAGGACGAGCGGGCGGATGCCCTCGGGGTCGCGGGCGGCGTACAGGGTGTTCTCGTTCATGAAGACGAACGAGAAAGCCCCCTCGACCTGCGGGAGCAGCTCGAGCGCGCGGGACTCCAGCGACGTGTCCGGGTGGTGCGCCAGCAGCGCGGTGACCAGGCTGGTGTCGTTGGTCGACGCCTCGAGGTCGCGGGCGTGGATGTCGAGCTCGCCCTCGTCGCTCGGCAGCTCGTGGACCATCTGGGCCAGCGCGGCGGTGTTGATCAGGTTGCCGTTGTGACCGAGGGCGATCGAGCCCTCCTCGGTCGGGCGGAAGGTCGGCTGGGCGTTCTGCCACGTGCTCGCACCGGTGGTGGAGTAGCGGCAGTGGCCGACGGCCAGGTGCCCAGCGAACGACTCGAGGGTGTTCTCGTCGAAGACCTGGGAGACGAGTCCCATGTCCTTGTAGACGAGGATCTGACGTCCGTTGCTGACCGAGATCCCGGCCGACTCCTGCCCCCGGTGCTGCAGGGCGTAGAGACCGAAGTAGGTCAGCTTGGCGACGTCCTCACCCGGGGCCCACACACCGAAGACTCCGCACACGGCTTCCAGCCTACCGGCGATCCGGCCGGGGTCGTCAGTTGACGACGCTGCCGCGAGACGTGCGCTCCGCCACGGCGGCGGCGACCTGCGCGGCCTGGGCGCGGATCTCGGGGATCGCGGTCGACTCCCACAGCGTGCCCTTGCGGGGCGGGCCGACGACGTGGAGGCCGGGGACCGGGTGTCCGGCGGCGTCGACCACCTGCCCGGCCTCGGTGGTGTCGATGCCGAGCGCGAGGCGGTCGGGACGGACGGTCCCCCGCGCGAGCAGCGAGCGGATGAGCGGGTCGGAGCTCTGGTGCACGTCGGACAGGGGGCCGGTGCAGTTGACGACCGCGTCGACGTCGTACGACGGCAGGTCGGCGGTGGTGCCGATGCGGCAGCGGGCGCCGAGGTCCTCGACGGTGTCGAGGCGCCCGGCGCGCACGTGCAGGCGACCCTCGTAGCGGTAGCGCTGCAGACGCAGGGCGACGTCGGGCGCCATCCGGTGGCGGCGGATCTCCCACTCGCGGGCGTGGACCTCGAGGAAGCGGACGCGCTCGTCGTGCGGCAGCCGGCGCCAGAGGTCCTGGGTGGCCGGGCGGAGGCCGTCGACGACGGCGCGCCAGCCGACGCCGCGCTCGGCTGCGGCGGCGCACTCGTCGCGGACGACCGCGGCGACCTCGTCGGCGGTGACCGGGCCGGTGCCCTCGGGGACGCGGGTGACCCAGGCGGTGTGCGCCTGGCCGACGTGCGGCTTCGGGAGGAGGCCGTTGCGGCTGAGCATGGTGACCTCGCGGCCGGGTCCGTCCTCGAGCAGCGTGATCACGGTGTCGACGGCGGTGAGGCCGGTGCCGACGACCACGACGGAGGCGTCGGCCGGGAGGGCGCGCAGGCGGGCGAGCTGCCACGGGTTGGCGACGTGCCACACCGCCTCGGGCAGCTCCTCGCCGGTGGCGGCGGCGACCAGCGGGCGCGGCGGCTGGTTGCCGTGGCACAGCACGACGGACGACGCATGCGAGCGGGACCGCTCGGTGACGACCTCGAAGCCGTCGGGGGTCGCGACGACGTCGATGACGCGGCCGGCCTGCACGCGCAACCGGTCGTCGGCAACGTCGGCGAGCCGGTCCTGCAGGTAGATCGCGTAGTCGGCCCGCGGCAGGAAGCCCTGCGGGTCGTCGCTGCGGCCGGTGCGCAGCGCCCAGTCGAGCAGGTCGGAGGGCGAGTCCGGGAACGCGCTCATGTGCCGCGCGCGGACGTTGAGCAGGTGCCGCTGGTCGTTGGTGCCGTAGGCGATGCCTCGCCCGACGATCCCGCTCGCCTCGTGGATCACGACCTCGAGGGAGGGGTCGTCCGAGCGGACCAGGAGGTTGATCGCCGTGAGCACCCCACTCGCGCCCCCGCCGATCACCGCGACCCGGGTTCGTTCGCCGACCTGTCCGCGGTCCTCCGTCACCGTCATGACAGTGAGTCTACAGAATCACTCGACTTTCGTGGGAAACGGGACGCCGTACGACGAGGTGCGTGGTGTGGCGGCACGAGGTGCGTGGCTTGGCGCCACGAGGTGTGAGTCGTGGTGTCGGCGTACGACCACGACCGCCACCTCGCGCAGCCCCAACCCGCACCTCGCGCAGCCCCAACCCGCACCTCGCGCCACTACAACCCGCACTTCGTGCCGCGAACCTTCACACCTCGCGGTGCGAACTCACGCACTTCGTGGTGGGTGGGGGGTGCGGTGGTCAGCCGGCGAGGTTGCGGAGGAGGAGGGCCTCGGCGAGGAGGACCTTCTCGAACTCGGCGAGGTGGAGGCCCTCGTTGGCGCCGTGGGCGCGGGTGTCGGGGTCCTCGACGCCGGTGACGAGCACGGAGGCGTCGGGGAAGGTCTCGAGGAACTCCGCGATGAACGGGATCGAGCCGCCGACGCCCATGTCGACCGGGGCGGTGCCGTCCCAGGCCTCGGCGAACGCGGCGCGGGCGGCGTCGTACGCCGGGCCGGTGGCCTCGATCTGGGTGGCCTCGCCGGTGTCGACGACCGTGACGGTGAGCTCCGCGCCCCACGGCACGTGCGCCTCGAGGTGGCGCGTCAGGCAGGCGAGGGCGTTCTCGGCGGTGTCGCCGGGCGCGATCCGCATGGAGATCTTGGCCCGGGCGGAGGGGACGAGGGTGTTGGAGGCGCCGTCGACCTTCGGCGCGTCGAGGCCGGTGATGCTCAGCGCGGGCTTGGTCCAGAGCCGCTCGACGGCGGAGCCCTCGCCGATCCACTCGAGTCCGGGGATGGCGCCGGACTCGGCGCGCAGCCGCTCCTCGGGGTAGTCGACGTCGGCGGCCGGGCCGGAGTGCAGGCCCTCGACGACGAGGTTGCCGCGGTCGTCGTGCAGCGAGGCGATGAGGCGCGAGAGGGTGATCAGGGCGTCGGGGGCCAGGCCGCCCCACATGCCGGAGTGCACGGCGTGGGTGAGCGTGCGGACCTCGACGTCGACGCGGACCAGGCCGCGCAGCGAGGTGGTCAGCGCGGGGACGCCGATGTCCCAGTTGCCGGAGTCGGCGATGACGATGACGTCGGCGGCGAGCCGGTCCTGGTAGGCCTTCAGGAGCTCGGGCAGGGTGTCGGAACCGACCTCCTCCTCCCCCTCGATGAACAGCTTCACGGTCACGGGGAGGTCGTCGCCGAAGGCGCGCAGCGCGGCGACGTGGGTGATGACGCCGGCCTTGTCGTCGGCGGCACCGCGGGCGTAGAGGCGGCCGTTGCGCTCGGTCGGCTCCCACGGCGGGGAGTCCCACTCGGCGTGGTCGTTCTCGGGCTGGACGTCGTGGTGGGCGTAGAGCAGCACGGTGGGCGCGCCCTCGGGCCCCTTCTTCTCGCCGATGACAGCGGGCGGCGCGCCGTCGTACGCGCGCACGATCTCGACGTCCACCCCCTCGGCGGCGAACAGGGCGGCCGTGGCCCTCGCGCTCTCCTCGACCTGGTCGAGGCGGGCGGGGTCGGCGCTCACGGACTGGATGCGCACGAGTGCCTCGAGGTCCGATCGGACGCCCGGGAGGAGCCCGGCGAGGCGCGTGCGCAGGTCGGCGGTGGTGACAGGTCCGGTCATGACCGCCAACCTACCCGGGCCGACCGGTGCCTCCGGTCAGCGGTCGGTGCGGCTCCACCCGGCGATCCCGGACGTGAGCGACCCGGTCGCGCCCGGCCGCGGGGTGACGCCGTCGAGGCCGGGCACGCGCAGGGTGACGACCGGGTTCATCGCGACCGGCAGGGCGATCGCGTCGTCGACGATGGTGCGCTCGATGCGGGCCCGCAGGTCGCGGGCGTCGTACCGGTCCGCCGCGCCGTCCCACCGGGCGATGAGCTCGTCGCGCTGGGTGTTCTCGAGGCCGGGGAGGTTGGTCTGCCCGTTGCCTCCCCACCAGCGGGTCAGGTCGGCGGCGGTGCGGGGCACGGGCACGCGCACGAGTGCCGCCTGCCAGTCCGAGCCGTCGGCCATCGGGTCCGCGAGCTCGGAGGTGCCGCAGTCCGACAGCGACCAGCCGGCCTCGGCCACCGAGCGCAGCAGCACCTTGAACGCCCGCTGCGCGAAGGGGCTGGAGCGCTCGTAGAGCACGCACACGTTCGTCCCGCCCGGCACGCCGGCGCGGGCACGCTCGGCACCCGGGTCCTTGGCGGGCCGGCCGAAGGCCCGCTCGAAGCGCGAGTCCTCCTGGGCGATGTCGTAGCCCTCGCCGTCGGGCTCGAAGAGGACGGTGTTGGACGAGGTGTAGGCGTCGGCCCAGGCTCCCCCGCCGGCCTCGGCGAGGTCGCCGCGCGGCACGGCGCGCAGGAAGGCGGCGCGGGCGGCGCGGCGCTCGAAGGGGCCGTCGGCGCGCAGCGCGAGGACCCACATGGTGCCGTCGTGGCTGGTGGCGAGGCCGTAGTCCCGGCGCTCGAGCGCGCGGACCTGCTTGCGCCGCTCGACGACCGGCGCGACCTGGGCGACGTCGACGTCACCTGCCTCGAGGGCGGCGACCTTCTCCTCGTCCGACATGTCGACCAGCTCGACGCGCTCGAACGACGGGTTCAGCGAGCCGGTGTACTCGCCGTTGGCGACGAGCTCGACCTTGACGGCACCGGAGTCCTGCTCGGCGATGTCGGTCACGCGGTAGGGACCGCTGGAGACGAGCAGCTGCTCGTCGATGTCGTCGGAGGAGAGCCGGAAGCCCTCGTTCCACTCGGTTGCCAGCTTCTCCAGCGTGGACTCGTCCTCGTCACGGACGGCGTCGACGACGGCCTTCTTGGCCTCCATCGGGTCCTCGATGTCGAGCGCCCGCTGGCCCAGCACGTGGGCCGGGACGGCGACGTCCAGGGCGGTCTGCCAGTCCTGGACGGGCCGGGAGAACTCCACCTCGACCGCCCGGTCCGACTCCTCGACCGACGCCAGCCGCTCGCTCGCAGCCAGGCCGGTGGGTACGGCGTCGAAGCCGCCCTCGCCGTCGGAGCCGGCGGCCCACGCCAGCACCAGGTCCGCCGAGTCGACGGGGATGCCGTCGGACCAGGTGGGCTCGGCCAGGTCGTAGCGGACCGTGAACGGGTCGTCCCCGGTGACCTGGACCGACCCGAAGCCCTCGTCAGGCACCACGGCGCCCTTGACGAGCTCGGCGAAGCGCCCGCGGGTCATCGCGGCCACGTCGCGGTTGCCGGGCGTCGCGTCGGCGAGCGAGGCATGGTTCGCGCTCGTCAGCGCGCTGGACCAGGCGACGGTGACCTCGGAGCCCTTGACGACGGACTCGGGCAGCCCGGCCTGGCACCCGGACGCGACCACGGCCAGGGCGACCCCGCCGACGAGTCCGGCGGTGCGCCTGCGTCGGTGGTCACGGTGGCGACGGGTTCCGGTCACCGCGATCGCTTCAGGAACTTGAGGGAGCCCTCGACCCGGGACGGCCGCTCCACGTGCCGCGTGGTGTAGATGGGCAGGTCCCGGCCCGGCGCGGCCACGGTCGTGCCCGGAGGCATCAGCTCGGCGAGGGCGTGCACGAGGTCGATCATCCGCGACGCGGTCGAGAACACCCACGCCCAGACGTCCGCGTGCGTCGTGGACACCTCGCCGTAGTTGTTGTAGGCGAAGAGCCAGGAGTCGCACAGCTCCAGGTCGAACGAGGTCGCGATGTCGTTCGCGATGGCCAGCGGCTCACCCGTGAGCAGCGCCCGGGCCCGGTCCGCCTCGTCCTTCGGGCAGCGCGCGGTGAAGTTGAGCTTGCCCCGGCCGAGGTCCAGCCGCGGCGCGGCCTTCCGGAACTTCCCCAGCGGCGAGTCGTCGTCGCCGCCTGCGGACTCGTCGAAGAACGACGCCACGGTGATCGCCGCCGCGACCACGTTCTTCGGGCTCAGGGCGCCGAACTTGCCGGCGTCCAGGTAGACGTGCGGCAGCGGCAGGCCGTGGCGCACCGCGATGTAACCACCCCGGTGCGGCTCGAAGTTGTCGCCGATCATGAGCTTCGGCCCGAGGTTGCCGAGCTCGACGTACGGCTCGGTCCGCGTCGCCACGACGTCCTTGCAACGGTGCACGAAGTGCAGTCCCGGCAGCTGCGGGGCGTCGGGGACGTCGAGCCCGACGGCCGCCCGGTAGTCGAGGCCGTTGGCCGCGGCGAAGGCCCGGATGACGTCGTCGCCGTCGCCGGTCCCCTTGCCCTCCTTGCCGCCGGGCTTCAGCGCCCCCAGGCGGCGCACCACCGACCGGTCCCGCTCCAGCGGCGAGGCGTCGAACCAGAGCGGGACGTCACCGCTCATCAGTTCCAGCCGTCCGCACCGAAGTCCCACTGCGGGCGGTCGCCCGCGCCGTCGGTCACCGACGCCATGTAGTCGCGCACGTCGGCGACGGAGATCTTCTCCCCGTTCACCTCGACCCCGGCGTTGACCTGGTTGACGACCTCGTTGAGGATCTCCTGGACGATCTCGGGCTTGAGCTCCTCGCCCACCGACGCCTGGACCTCGCTGACGGCCGCTGCGTGCGCCGTGGCGGCGACCGAGCGCAGGCCCAGGAACCCGGCGTTGTTGCTGACGTACTGCATCGTCTTCAGCCAGCCGTCGTTGCTGACCTTCTCCTTGAGGGCGCTCGGCGCCAGGTCCTTCAGCTCCGCCCAGCCCTTCAGGTCGCGGGCACCGGCGTAGTGGTCGAGCAGGCCGCCGCGGCGGATCAGGATGTCGACCATCTGCTTGTAGTCGTCGGTCCCGGAGTCGTTGTCGCGGGTGCTGTTGTTGTTGATGCTGTGCCGGAACTGCGCCAGGCGCGAGGCGTCCGCGTCGGTGTCGCGGAGCCGGACCACGTCCGAGTCGAGCCTCCGGCCCTGGTTGCGCAGCTTCTGCGCCAGGCCGATGTTGAGGTGCACGGCAGCGAAGTCCATCGAGAACTTGATGTCGTTGAACAGCGACTTCAGCTTGAGAACGCTCATGTGCTCACTCCGTGATGTGCAGGGCCGCGAGGTCCGAGAGGTACTGCGTCACGATCGACTCGAGGTCGCCGGCGTTCTGGTCCATGTCGGCCGACGCCTGCTCGAGGACCTGCAGGTCGAAGTACATGCCGCCGAGGTCGGCGCCGGTGTCCTCGACGAGGGGCGCCTCCAGCACGGCCTGCACCAGTCGCGGCACCTGGTCCTTGAGCGCGTTGATGACCGGCTCGTCGACGGCGTCGATGACGGCCGACACGGCGAGGTCGGTGAGCACGCCCATGGCGAACTTCATCGCGATCATCCGGGCCGCGGCGGCGGCCGCACCCAGCGGACCGAGCGCGAGCATCGGGATCAGGGTCGCGACCTGGATGGTGATCTGCGCGATCGTCTTGGTCTTGAGCCCGGTCACGACGTAGCCGGCCGCGTCGATGCCGATCGCGACGGGGTCGAGGACGTCCAGCACCTGCTGGAGGTTCTGCGACCGGGTGGTGTTCCAGGCGGAGACGTAGGCCTCGCCACCGCGGCTGCGCACGCCGTCGGCGAGGTCGATGGCGACGCGACGGTCGACGGCGAGGATCAGCGCCTCGAGGTCGTCACGGAGCTGGCGGGTGAGGTTGGCGGCCTTGTGGACCTCGTCCTCGTTGATGTCGGGCCAGTCGATCCCGATCTTCTCCATGATCCAGATCAGGTTGTCCGGGAGCATGATCGCCAACGGTCAGGCTCCTGTCCCGTTGTCGAGGTCGAGGTTCAGTTCCTCGCCGCCCTCCTCGGCCATCGCCAGGTAGCGCTGCCCCTCCTCGCTGCTGAGCCACGCCTGGGCGTGGGCGATGAAGGTCGCAGGCGCCTCCTCGGCCTCCTCGGCGGTGCCGAAGGGGCCCAGCCAGCCGTCCTTGCGCTCCGGGCCGCGTACGACGCTGCCGGTGGCCACGTCGTACCAGTAGCTCTCTTTGTCGTTCACCATCGCCGTATCCCTCGTTGCCCTCGTTGCCCTCGTGGTCCGTGCCGGGTCCGTTCCCAGCACGGGGTCGGCAGCCAGTGGCTGCCGACCCCGTGCGCGGGACGAGATCGCCTCAGGAGGAGGCGAGGCTGCTGTCGAGGTCCTCGAACGCGGTCTTCATCTGGCGCAGCGAGGTCGCCATCGCCGGGATCGCCTCGAGGGCGGACTCCAGGCCGTCGCTGACCTCCTCGTAGGAGTCGAGGAACGAGACGGAGGCGGCGTTGGTGCTGAAGCTGCTCTCGGTCAGCTCCTGGAC
>NZ_VLJQ01000132.1:0-5412 GCF_007829375.1 Nocardioides sp. J9
ACCATCTCGACCAGCCCGAACCACGCCATGTTGTCCAGCTGCATGGCCCACGGGTAGAGGAAGATGATCTCGATGTCGAAGACGATGAAGAGCATCGCCGTGATGTAGTACTTCACCGGGAAGCGGCCGCTCAGCGCCTGSGGCGTSGGCTCGATGCCGCACTCGTAGGAGTCCATCTTCGCGCGGTTGTAGCGCCGCGGCCCGACCATCGTGCTCATCACGATGGAGCCGACCGCGAACAACGCTGCAAGAGCGGCCAGCACCAGGACCGGTGTGTAGAGCTCCATGAGCCTCCCTCTCGTGATCTTGTGAACAGAATCACTAGTGGTGTGGGACACATCCTGCCACTACCGGTCCGCCGTCGTACACGGGGGTGGCCCAGACCACACCCACGCCACAATCCCGCCCTGACCTGCACATTTACCGCACGAGAGGGTTGCGTAATTCCGGGCAGCACGGCTGTGGACGGGCCGGCGGTAGTCCCTGACGAAAAGCACCGCGACACGCCGTCGGTCGGTGCTTTTCGTCAGGGACTACCGCTCGCGCCTGTGGAGAAATGGCGGTAGTCCCGGGTCAAGAGCACCCTCCGACGGCGTGTCGAGGTGCTTTTGACCCGGGACTATCCCGGCGGGCTGTGGAGAAAGTGGCGCCCGGAGAGTACGTGCGGCGGGGTGGGTCAGGCGGTGGCGCGGTGGAGGGCGACGATGCCGCCGGAGAGGTTGCGCCACTCGACACCGGTCCAGCCGGCGTCCCTGATCAGGGCGGCGAGGCCGGCCTGGTCGGGCCAGGCGCGGATCGACTCGGCGAGGTAGACATAGGCGTCGGGCGAGGAGGAGACCGCGCGGGCCACGGCAGGGAGCGCCTTCATGAGGTACTCGAGGTAGGTGGTGCGCCACGGGGCCCACGTCGGGTGGCTGAACTCGCAGACGACCAGGCGGCCGCCGGGGCGGGTGACGCGGCGCATCTCGGCGAGGCCGGCGACCGGGTCGACGATGTTGCGCAGGCCGAAGGAGATGGTGACCGCGTCGAAGGTGTCGTCGCGGAACGGCAGCTTCGCGCCGTCCCCGGCGGTGAAGGGCAGGTGCGGCAGCTGCTTCTTGCCGACCTGCAGCATCCCGACGGAGAAGTCGCACGGGATGACGGTCGCGCCAGCGTCACGGAAGGGCTGGCTCGACGTACCCGTGCCGGCGGCGAGGTCGAGGACGCGGTCGCCGAAGGCGGGGTCGACGGCGTCGAGCACCTCCTTGCGCCAGCGCCGGTCCTGCCCGAACGAGAGGATGTCGTTGGTCAGGTCGTACCGCCGGGCGACCGCATCGAACATGCGTCGGACGTCGGCGGGCTGCTTGTCGAGCTCTGCGCGGGCCACCTCGGCAGCCTATCGGCGGAAAATCGTTCGCAACCAACCGGTGGGTCGTGGCGTCTACAAGGGCATGAACACCAGGCTTCGCATCGCTCGCCGGATCACCCTGCTGACCGTGGTCGCGGCGCTCTGCGCCATGGGCGCGTACGCCGCCGGCTGGGCCGTGCGCGGGGACTCCCTGCCGTGGGAGGACGCCTCTCACCCGGTCGCGCAGGACGGACGGTCACCCGCCACCCCGGACGGTCCGCGCGGCGACCGGGGTGACGACCCGGCCCCCACCGACCAGCCCGCGCCCGACCCCGGGGACGAGGCGGAGCAGCCGGGCCAGCCCGCCGACGAGGACGAGCCGGACCCGACAGACGAGCCCGACCAGGCCGACCGGTCGCCGGCGGACGAGCCCGAGGCCGAGGAGACCGAGGACCCCGGCCCCCCGCCGGCCGGCCCGGCGCTGCTCTCCCCCGGCGACAAGGGCCCGGAGGTGCGCGAGCTGCAGGCACGGCTGAAGCAGATCGACTGGTTCAGCGGCGAGGTGACCGACAACTACGGCCCGGTCACCACCGAGGCGGTGCGCGGCTTCCAGGCCAAGCGCGGGTTCGCGGTGACCGGCGAGGTCGACCAGCGCACCCTGGACCGGCTGCACGAGATGACGCGCGAGCCCACGAAGGCGGAGCTGACCAACCAGCCCACGACCGGCAACGGCGGCAACACCGCGGGCCCGCTCGACCCGCGCTGCACGACCGGCCGCGTGCTGTGCGTCGACAAGAGCAGCCGCACCCTGCGCTGGGTCGTCGACGGCGACGTCCGCCTGCGCCTCGACGTGCGCTTCGGCTCCGCCGAGACCCCGACCCGCGAGGGCGAGTTCACGGTGCAGCGCAAGAGCCGCGACCACGTGTCCAGCATCTACCACACGCCCATGCCGTACGCGATGTTCTTCTCCGGCGGCCAGGCGGTGCACTACTCGCCCGACTTCGCGGCGAACGGCTACAACGGCGCCTCCCACGGCTGCGCCAACATCCGCGACCGCGACGGCATCGCGTGGCTCTACGACCAGGTCGTCGTGGGGGACAAGGTGATCGTCTACTGGAGCTGACCCTCCGAGGACCCACCCGGGAAGGCGAACGCCCCGGCAGCACGGCTGCCGGGGCGTTCGTACGTCGTGGTGGGGCTCAGCCCTCGAGCACGAGGTCGAGGTAGTGGAGCACCTCGTCGGGGGTGAGGCCGCTGCCGTAGATGTCGTAGGTCAGGCCGTCCCGCTCGGCGCGGCACTCGACCTGGTAGCCGGCAGCCGGCGGCTCCTCGCCGGTGGGTGCGCCGGTGGTCGGGTCGATGGCGTCGGAGTAGATCACCGAGCACCGGCGGCCGTCGACCTCCTTGAGCTCGTAGTGCGTGCCCTGCTGCTCGATCTGGAACGGGCCGCTGGGCATGACCAGGCCGGCGTCGCCGGGGACGACGGTGATCGCGAACTGGGCGGGCCGCGCCTGCGTCTGGGCGATCTGGCCGAGGGCCTTGACGTCGATGTAGGACCGGGTGACGGCGGCGTCGTAGATCGAGGAGAGGTTGCTCGACGCCTTGGCGTCGCCCTCGGCCGCGTTCTCGGCGACGGTCTCGAACTGGCTCGCCTGGTCGCCGGTCGCCCCGGCCTGCTCGGCCGTCACCGTCGACAGCGCGACGAAGCGGTCGTCGATCTTGTCCGGCAGGGCGGGCAGGTCCCCGGCCGAGTACGACGAGTCCTCGACGACCTTGGGCAGCCCGACGCCGAACCCGACGGCACCGGCGAGGAGGACGGCGCCGGTGGCGACACCGGCGTAGGTGGAGCGTGCGATCGGCATCGGACCATCATGCCGGGTGATCCTGAGAGGCCCCCCAGCGCCCCGGCGAGGTGAGACGGTGCGGTTACAGGTCCGCTCCGTCCGGCAGCCGCACGTAGTCGAGGCCGCGGGCGCCGAGGAGTCGCCCGAATTGCATGTCGACCACGCCGAGTCCCTCCGCGGAGTAGACGCGGTCGTGGATCGCGACGTTGCGCGGCGCCCCGACGGCACGAGCGAAGTCGACGCCCTCGCTGGAGCGCATCCACGGTGCGCACACCGGCGCGAGGAGCACCTCGACCGGCACCCCGGGCACCGTGAACGCGTCCCCGGGGTGGAACACCGTCTCCTCGCCCACGCTCAGCAGGTAGCCGCTGTTGTGGAACCGCGGCAGGTCCGGGTGGATGACGGCGTGCAGCTCCCCGATCGCCCGCACCCCGACGCCCCCGATGGTCCACGACTCGTCGGGCGAGACCACGGTGACCCGCTCGGCGACGTCCGGGGCCAACTCGCGGATCTGGGCCGCGACGGCACCGATGGTGAAGATCGGGGCGTCGGTGGCGCGCAGGTTCTCCGCGTCGTAGTGGTCGGGGTGCTCGTGGGTGATCAGCACCGCGTCGACGCCGTCGACGGACTCCCGCTGGCTCCACGTGCCCGGGTCGAGGACCAGGGTCGTGCCGTCGTGCTCGATCCGGACGGCCGCGTGGCCGAACTTGGTCAGGCGCATGCCGACCACGGTAGCCAAGCCACGCCGGTCCAGCCGGTCAACCGGTCAGGCGGTCAGGCGGTCAGGCGGTCAGCCAGTCTGGTGGTGGACGTAGCACCAGCGCCAGTCCTCCCCCGGCTCGACGGAACGCATCACGGGGTGGCGGGTCTCGCGGAAGTGCGCGGTGGCGTGGCGGCCCGGCGAGGAGTCGCAGCAGCCGACGTGGCCGCAGGCCAGGCACATCCTCAGCGCGACCGACGGGGTGCCCTCGTCGCGGCAGCGCTGGCAGAAGGGGTCCGCGGGCGGGTCGAGGTCCGGGGCGTCGGCCAGGTCCACGCAGCCGTCGACGTCCGGGCGTGCGGTGGCGGCGGCCCGGACCTCCGCCCGCTCGGCGACGGCGGCGTCGAGCATGGACTCCTCCACGTCGAGCATCGCGAGCACGTCGCTGACCACCTCGGAGGGCACCGCCCCGGTCGACCGGACCTCGAGGACGCGCCGTCGCTCTGCCTCGATCATCGCGATCCGCCAGCGGGCGTAGAGGTCGCTCGGGCTGTCCTCGTCGGCGGTGGTCCCGAGCCGCTCCCACGCCGCGAAGTTGCGCAGCTCCAGGCGCTGCACGATCAGCTCACGCACGCCGAGCGGGTCGTCGTTCTCGGCGGTGAGCCGGTCGAGCTCCTTCAGCCCGGCCTTGCCCGCCTGCTGCAGCAGGGTCGCCCGGGCGAGCGCGTCCTCCTGCGGGTCGGGGCCGGAGACCCGCAACCGGCGGGCGACGGCGGGCAGCGTCGTGCCCTGCCCGAGCAGAGTGCCCGCGACGACGGCGAAGGCCACGACGAGCAGCACCTCGCGGTGCTCGGTGTCCTCCGGGACGGTGAAGGCGGCGGCGAGGGTGACCACGCCGCGCATCCCGGCCCACCCGATCAGGAATGAGCTGCGCCACCGCGCCGCCCCGTCGCCGGCCGGCTCGCCGGACGCGTCCGACCCGCGGCGCAGCAGCAGGGTGCTGGAGGCGAACACCCACACCATCCGCAGGACGACGCAGGTGAGGAACGCGGCGGCGCAGGTGAGCAGGACGGTCCCGGCGCCGAGCTCGCTGTCCCCGACCTCCGCGAGCAACCAGTCGGCCTGCAGCCCGATCAGCAGGAAGACGGTGTTCTCGAGGACGTACGCGATGGTGCGCCAGTTCGTCCGCTCGGCGATCCGCGACGGTGCGGACTGCAGGACCGGCGCGACGTGGCCGAGCAGCAGCCCGGCCACCACGACGGCGACGACGCCGGAGGCGTGGATCTCCTCCGCCACGACGTACGACGAGAAGGGCACGACGAGCGAGAGCGCGGTGTCGAGCAGCGGGTCCGTCACGTGCTTGCGCACGAAGCCGACGACGACGAAGGCCGCGACCCCCACCGCGACACCTCCGCCGGCGGCGACGAGGAAGTCCTCGACGACCTCCCACGCGGTGACGGTGGAGCCGAGCGCGACGACCGCCATCCGCAGCGCCACCAGCGCCGTGGCGTCGTTGAGCAGCGACTCGCCCTCGAGGATCG
>NZ_VLJQ01000132.1:5427-20568 GCF_007829375.1 Nocardioides sp. J9
CCGGCGGGGCGACCACGGCGCCGATCGCGAGCGACAGCGGCCACCCGAGCTCCGGCACCACGAGGTGGACGGCGGCGCCGACGCCGACGGTGGTGAACGCGACGAGCCCGACGGAGAGCAGCAGGATCGGCTTCCTGTTGGCCGCGAAGTCGACGAGCGAGGTGTTCAGGGCAGCCGAGTAGAGCAGCGGCGGCAGGAGGCCGAGCAGGACGACCTCGGGCTCGAGCCGCACCTCCGGCACGCCCGGCAGCCAGGAGGCGACGGCGCCGACCACGACGAGCAGCAGCGGCGCGGGGAGGTCGGTGCGCCCGGCGACCGCGGTGACCGCCAGCACCGTCACGGCGATGGCGACCAGGAGCAGGGCGACCTCCATCAGGCTCCTTCCGCCTCCAGCGCGGCGATCAGGCTGCGCGCGTCGAACGGGCCGACGTGCCGGCGCTCGCCGATGAAGAAGGTCGGCGTGCCGCGCACCCCGCTGGCGTCGGCGCTCGCGGCGTCGCGGGCCACCCGCTCGGCCAGCTCGGTGTCGTCGAGGTCGGCGGTGAACTGCTCCACGTCGAGGCCGAGCTCGGCGGCGTACCCGATGAGGTCGTCGCGCTCGAGGTGGTCCTGGCAGGTGAACAGCAGCTCGTGCATGTCCCAGTAGCGACCCTGCCGTCCAGCGGCCTCGGCAGCGATGCCCGCGAGCACGGCGTGCGGGTGGACGTCGAGCGGCAGGTGGCGCGGCACGTAGCGCAACCGGTCACCGAAGTACTCCCGGACCTCGTTCGCCGCGCCGGTCGCACGGGCGCAGAACGGGCACTCGAAGTCGAGGTACTCCACGAGGGTGAGGGGTGCGTCGACCGGGCCCAGGACGTGGTCGTGCCGCGGGTCGACCGGGTCGCTGAGGGTCATCGGCAGGCTCGCGTCGCGCTGGTCGAACACGGTCGCGGCAACGGCGAAGACGACCCAGCCGACGACGACGGCGAGCACCGCGGCCAGCAGCACGCCGACCTTCGCCTGGTCCTGCAGCGTCTCGTCGGTGAAGGCCAGCCCGACGATGAGCAGCGACACGGTGAACCCGATGCCGGACAGCGCGGCGCCGCCGAGGATGTGGCCGGGCGCGACGCCGTCGGGCAGCGCGCCCCACCGCAGCCGCGCGGCGGTGAGCGCGCCGACGCCGATGCCTGCGGTCTTGCCGGCGACGAGGCCGACCACCACGCCCCACGTGACCGGCGAGGAGAGCGCGTCGCCGAGCACCCCGTCGCGCAGGTCGATGCCGGCGTTCGCCAGCGCGAAGACGGGTACGACGACGTAGCTGGTCCAGCCGTGCAGCACCTCCTGCAGCCGCTCGTTCACCGACACCGCGCGGTTGAGGCCCTGCCGTGCCTCGCGCTGCACCTCCGGCAGCGGCGACTGCTGGAAGCGACGCACCCGGTCGGCGGCCTCCTGCACGAGCGCCCGGTCGGCGGTGACCGCCGGGACCAGGAGGCCGGACACCATGCCGGCGATGGAGGCGTGGATCCCGGACTCGAGGGTGGCGACCCACAGCACGACCACGGTGGCGACGTACGGCGAGGCGCGCCACTCCCCGCGGCGGTCCAGGACGACCAGCACGACCAGGCAGGCGGCGGCGACGGCGAGCGCGGTGAGGTCGGCGCCGTCGGAGTACACGACGCCGATGACGGTGACCGCGACGATGTCGTCGATGACGGTGAGGGTGAGCAGGAAGATCCGCAGCTGGGTCGACACGCTGGGGCCGACGAGGGCCAATGTGCCGAGCAGGAACGCGGTGTCGGTGCCGATCACGATGCCCCAGCCGGCGGCGGAGTCGCCGGACGGGTTGAGCAGCAGGTAGAGCAGCGCGGGGACGACCATGCCGCCGACGCCGGCGAGGACCGGGATCACCAGGCGCCGTCGCTCGGTCAGCTCGCCGACCGCGAACTCGCGACGCACCTCGAGCCCGATGACGAAGAAGAAGATCACCATCAGGCCGTCGTTGACCCAGTGGTGGAGGTCCATCGTGATGCCGTCCCCGGCGAGGGTCACCGACAGCGTCTGGTGCCACAGGTCCTCGTAGCTGTCCGACCACGGGGAGTTCGCCCACAGCAGCGCGACGAGCGCGACGGCGACCAGCAGGCCGGCGCTCGCGGCCTCGGTGTGGATGAAGTGCCGCAGGGACGGCGCGATGCGGCCCTCGTGCGGGCTCTGCTGGTCGTCGACGCCGGAGTCGGGAGCCGGCTGCGCGTCGCTGACCACGTCCTCCAGACTAGCGGGCGCCCGACGCGGCGAGGTCGCGCAAGCGGCCGTCGAGCTCGCGCCGCCCGGCCCGGCTGACGACGGCCTCGACGACCTCGATCCCGCCGTTCGGGGAGGCCAGGGCCTGCTCGAGCTCGAGGCGCGAGGTGACCCGCAGGTGCGGGACGCGGACGGCCGCGCACAGGCTGGCGAGGTCGGTGCCGTGCGGGGTGCCGAAGAGCCGCTCGAAGGACGCCGCGTGCGCCGGTGCGCCCTGCTCGAGCACGGAGAAGATCGCGCCGCCGTCGTCGTTGGCGACCACGATGGTCAGGTCGGGCCGGGGCTCGTCGGGGCCGAGCACGAGCGCGTTCTGGTCGTGCAGGAAGGTCAGGTCGCCGACCAGCGCGAGGCTGCGGGTGGACGCCGGGCGCCCGAGGGCGGCGCCGATCGCGGTGCTGAGCGTGCCGTCGATGCCGGCGAGCCCGCGGTTGGCGACCACCTTGCGGCGGCTCCCGACCGGGGTGGGGCGGGCCATCACGTCGAGGTCACGTACCGGGCTGGAGGCCCCCACGACGAGCAAGCCCCCGGCGGGCAGCGCGGCGTGCGTGGCCGCCGCGACGTCGTACGGCGTGAGGGCGGGCTCCTCGGCGACGAGCCGGTCGACGCGGCGGGCGAGGTCACGGTCGGCCTCGCGCCAGGCGTCCAGCCAGGCCGGGTCGTCGGGCTCCTCCCCCACCCAGCGCGGCGTGCCGATGGCGGAGGACCCCGGTGGGGCGGGCGGCCACACGCCGCGGCCCGGCACGACCAGCACCTCGACGTCGGGGCTCTCCAGCAGCCGGGTGACCGGGCGGGACAACGTGGGCCGGCCGTGGACGACGACCCGCTCGACCTGCGCGCCGAGGTCGGTGCCGAGCAGCAGCCGGTAGGTCCGGATCGCGTTGTCGCCGGTGCGGGCCCCGCTGCTGGGCTCGGCGAGCAGCGGCCACCCGGCCTCCTCGCCGTGCCTGTGGCCCCGCGTCGTCGCCAGCCACGACGACGGTGCGGGGCCCCCTGCGGAGGTCGTGCGGCGGTGGTCCCGGGTCAACAGCACCGCGACACGCCGTCGGAAGGTGCTTGTGACCCGGGACTACCCCGGTCGGCGCGACGGGCACGTCCGGGACGAGCGGGGCGTCGAGCTGGAGGTTGAGGTGGGCGGGGGCGCCGGCGGGGGCGGTGGTCACGGCGTCGAGGTCGGCCACGGACGCGAGGTCGTGGGTGGCGACGAAGGGGCTGAAGATGCCGACCTGGTCGGTGGTCTGGTTGGCGCCGGTGCCGCGCAGCCGGGCGGGGCGGTCGGCGGAGACGACGACGAGGTCGAGGCCGGAGTGGGCGGCCTCGAGGACGGCGGGGTGCAGGTTCGCCACCGCCGTGCCGGAGGTGGTGACGACCGCGGCGCGGGCGCCCACCTTGGTCAGCCCCAGGGCAAGGAAGCCCGCGGTGCGCTCGTCGATCCGCGTGTGCAGGCGCGGGCCGTCGGCCTGCGCGGCCGCCCACAGCGCGAACAGGAGCGGTGCGTTGCGCGACCCGGGCGCGGCGACGACGTCGGTGACGCCGGCCCGCTGCAGCCAGGCCACGCAGCCCGCGGCGAGGGACGCGGCGTCGTCGGTGCTCATGGGCGACGATCCTCCCGCAACGCGCGTACGGCGGCGAGGCGGGCCGCCCAGTGGTCGACCCGGTCCGGGGAGGCGGTGACCCGCTCGACCTCGTCGGCGTCGACCACCGGCCGCCGCACGGGCAGCGCGCCGTCGACCGGCAGCAGCGACTCGGTGACCACGTCGGCGGTCAGCAGCTGCACCGTGGCCAGGCCGCAGGCGTGCGGCAGCGACGGCAGCGCCGCGGCCAGCGCGACGCCCGCGGCGATGCCGACCGAGGTCTCCAGGGCCGACGACACCACGACGGGGAGCCCGATCCGCTCGGCGACCTCGAGGCAGGCCCGCACGCCGCCGAGCGGCTGCACCTTGAGCACCGCGATGTCGGCTGCCTCGAGGTCGCGCACGCGGTAGGGGTCCTCGGCGCGACGGATCGACTCGTCGGCGGCGATCGGCACGTCGACGCGGCGTCGCACGCGGGCGAGGTCCTCGACGGACGCGACCGGCTGCTCGACGTACTCCAGGCCGCCGGCGGCGCGGTCGAGCCGGCCGATCGCGGTGACGGCCTCGTCGACGCTCCAGCCGCCGTTGGCGTCGACGCGGACGTGCCCGTCGGGGCCGAGCGCGTCGCGGACCGCCTCGACCCGGGCCTCGTCGTCGGCGGTCGTCTGGCCGGGCTCGGCGACCTTGACCTTGGCGGTGCGGCACCCGCCGGCGCGGACGATCTCGTGCGCCCGCTCCGGGCCGACCGCGGGCACGGTGACGTTGACCGGCACCGAGGTGCGCACCGGGGCGGGCCAGTCGCCGGCCATCGCTTCCTCCGCGCAGCGCAGCCACGGCTCGGCGACCTCGGGCGGGTACTCCAGGAACGGGCTCCACTCGCCCCACCCGGCGGGGCCGCGCAGCAGGGCCACCTCACGCACGGTGATGCCGCGGAAGCGGGTGCGCATCGGGATCGCGACGACCTTCACGCGCCGGCCTCCTCGAGGGCGAGGGCGCGCAGCGCCCGCCGGTCGGGCTTGCCGTTCTCCAGCAGCGGCACCGCGTCGAGGACGACCCACTGCCGCGGCGCCCACGCGCGCGGGTGCTCGGCGGCGACCCAGTCGCGCAGCGCGTCCGGCTCCACCTCCCCGGCGCGTGGCACGACGAAGCCGACCACGCGGTTGCCCCACTCGTCGTCGGGGACGCCGAGCACCTCGGCCTCCGCGATCCCGGGGTGCTGGCGCAGCCGCTCCGCCACGGCCGGGCCGGGGACGTTGAGGCCGCCGCTGACGACGACGTCGTCGAGCCGGCCGATGAGCGCGAGCCGGCCGTCCTCGTCGAGCCGGCCGGCGTCGGAGGTGAGGAACCACCCGTCGACGAGCACCTCACGGGTCAGGTCCGGCCGGCCGTCGTACCCGGCGAAGAGGGTGGGGCCGGCGATCCGCACCCGCCCGCCCTCGCCGATGGCGACCGCGACGCCGTCGAGCGGGACGCCGTCGTAGACGCAGCCGCCGGCGGTCTCGGCCCGCAGGGACGCACCGATCGGGCCGCCGCCGNCCGCACCCGCCCGCCCTCGCCGATGGCGACCGCGGCCGAGCCGTAGGTGGCGACGACGTGCACGCCGGCGTCCGCCGCCCGGGCCCGCAGGGACGCACCGATCGGGCCGCCGCCGAGCAGCACGGTGTGGGCGCGGCGCAGTGCGGCGAGGTCCTCGGGCTGGTCGAGCATCCGGGTGAGCTGGGTCGGCACGAGGGAGACGAACCAGCCCTCGCCGTCGGGCCAGCCGTCGCGGTCGAGCAGCACCGCGTCGTGCCCGGCGACCAGCGAGCGCAGCACGACCTGCACGCCGGCGACGTACGTCGCGGGCAGGGCCAGCACCCACCTGCCGGTCGCACCCAGCCGGGCCGCGGACGCGGCGATCGAGGCGAGCACCGCGGCCCGCGGCAGCCGCACCCGCTTGGGCTCGCCGGTCGAGCCGGAGGTGGCGACCACGAGCGGGACGTCGTCGGCGCCGTCGAGCCAGGCTCGCGCCTGCTCGACGACGTCGGTCGCAGGACCGGCGGGCGCCCAGAAACTCACACGACAAAACCTAGTCCCGGCGAGAAGATGTCCGGCGATGAGCATCTCTGCCGCGACGGTGGACCGTGGTTTCTGGCGGCGCCTGGTCCCTCCCACGCCCATGTCCCGCCGGCTCGCGACGCAGTCGATCCTCTTCTCCACCGGCGAGGGCGCCTTCAACACCGGCAGCGCCGTCTTCCTCACCCAGGTCGTCGGGATGTCGGCCAGCAAGGTCGGCCTGGCGCTGACGATCGTCAACGTCGCGGAGTTCCTGCTCGCCTACCCTGCCGGCCGCCTCGTCGACCACCTCGGGCCGAAGCGGGTGTGGGCCGCGACCACGTGGGGCCGCGCCGCCTGCTTCCTCGCGCTGCCGTTCGTCGGCTCGTTCGAGCAGTACCTCACGGTCGGCCTGTTCTTCGCGGTGTTCGGCTCGGCGGGCCACTCCAGCTACCAGGCGTACGTCGTCGACGTGCTCCCCCGCAAGGAGCGGGTCGAGACGCAGGCCTACCTCTACTCCGCGCTCAACCTCGGGTTCACCCTCGGCGCGGTCGTCGGCGGCATCGCGCTGGCGACCGGCAGCCTCGACGTCATCCGCTGGTCCCCGTGGTTCGCGGCGCTGCTGATGGCGGTCAACGGGTTCTGGATCACCCGGCTCCCGGCGGCGCCGCACGACCTGCGCGTGCGCAGCGGCGCGGCGCGAGTGCGCCCGAGCGGCCCGGGCCCGCTGCGCAACCGCGGCTGGATACTCGTCACCTTCTGCCTCGGCGTGCTCTGGACCAACCAGACCCTGCTCAACGTGGTGATCCCGCTGTGGCTGGTGGAGGCCACCGACGCCCCGCACGTGCTGCTGGCCTGGCTGTTCGGCACCAACACGGTGCTGTGCATCTTCCTGCCGGCGTACACCTCGAAGGGGGTGCGCGACCTGCGCGACGCGATGCGCTACGTGTGGATCTCCACGGCGTTCTTCGTGGTCTCGTGCCTGATCACGATGGTCACGCACTCGACCGTCGGCCTGGTGACCGTGCTGCTGGTGTGGCTGGGGCACGTGACGGTGACCGGCGCGGAGCTGTTCGTCTCCGGGGCCAGCTGGTCGGTCCAGGCCGAGCTGATGGACCCGCGGCGGCGCGGGGAGTACCAGGGTGTCGGCGACGTCAGTCGTGCCCTCGGCTCGATGTGGGCGCCGGCGCTGTTCACCTTCCTCGCGATGGAGTGGGGCGCCGACGGGTGGCTGGTCATCGCGGGCATCGTCGTGGCCGCGTCCGCGCTGATGGGGCCCTCGCTGGGCATGGCCACCCGCTTCCGCGACCGGCACTTCCCCCTCGACCAACAGCCGGTCGTCGCGACCGAGGCGGTGGCGGGCGAGGCCGTGGCGGGCGAGGTCACCGGCCCAGCAGCCCCCTGATCCGGGCCAGGCCCCGCCGGGTCGTCGCGAGGTCCTCGGCGCCGAGCTCCTGACGCAGGCTCCTGGACCGCGACGCCGTGCTGGGAGCGGGCCTGTCGATCGAGGCGACGAGCGGATCGGCGTTCGGACGCCCGGACCGGGCCCGCCAGCTCGCTGGCACGATGCCCGAGCCCGACCACGAAACCGTTCGACAGCCAACGCGGATCGTCGTACGGTTGTCTTGATGTCAAGATATCTTCCGGAGCGCGTCGCGCGCCTCGCCGGCCCCACCTCGCTCGTGCGCCGTCTGTCGGTCCAGTCGGTGCTCTCCGCGTTCGGCGACGGGGTCTTCCTCACCGGCAGCGCGGTCTTCTTCACCCAGGTCGTGGGGCTGTCCGCCGCGCAGGTCGGCCTCGGCCTGTCGATCGCCGGTGCGGTCACCTTCCTGCTCGCCGTGCCGCTCGGGAAGGTCAGCGACCGCTTCGGTGCGAAGCGGGTGTGGATGCTGTCCTCGCTGGTCGAGGCGCTGCTCTACCTCGCCTGGCTGCTGGCGGGCGGCTTCGCCACCTTCGTGGCGGTGCTCGTCGTGCTGCAGCTGGTGACGACCGCGAGCCGCTCGGCCCGCAACGCCTACCGCTTCGACATCTTCCCGCGCGAGGAGCGGGTCTCCTCCAACGCGTACTTCCGTGCCGCCCGCAACGTCGGCTACACCCTCGGCGCCCTGCTCGCCGGCATCGCCCTGGCCACCAACGACGACGGCGTGATCCGCCTCGTCCCGGTCGCCACCGCGGCCCTGCTCGTGCTGAACGCTGCGCTCGTCGCGCGGATGCCGTCGGTGGTCCACCACGCCGAGGAGGCGCCGCTCGCGACGGCGCTCGAGGAGGCGGGCGACCGGCGCAGCGCCCTGCGCAACCGGGCGTACGTCGCCATGGCGGTCCTGGGCGGCGTGCTCGGCACGCACCAGGTGCTGCTCAACGTCGTCATCCCGCTGTGGCTGGTCGAGGAGACCGACGCCCCACGGGTCCTGCTCGCGTGGCTCTTCGGCACCAACACGGTGATGGCCGTCCTGCTGCAGGTCGCGGCCGCACGCGGCATCACCACCGTCGCCGACTCCCTGCGCGCCCAGCGCCGCGGGGCCTTCTTCTTCGTGCTCTCCTGCGGCATCGTGCTGGTCACCCACGACACCGTCGGCTGGGTGACGATCCTGCTGGTCTGGATCGGCCACGTCACCGTCACCGGCGCCGAGCTCTTCCAGTCCGCCGGCGAGTGGGGCCTGCAGGCCGAGCTCAGCGACCCGCGCCGCCGCGGGGAGTACCAGGGCGTCTCGCAGCTCGGCTACACCCTCGGCACCGTGTGGGCACCTGCGCTCTACACCTGGCTCGCCATGGAGTGGGGCGCCCGCGGCTGGCTGGTCATCGCCGGCATCGTCGTCGTCGCGGCCGTCCTCATCCACCCCGCCGCCCGCGCCGCCGAGCGACACCTGACCCGGCTGGGCGTGGCGGCACCCGACCCTGCTTGAATCGACCGCTATGGCCACCGCGAAGCACTGGATTGCCGGCGCCCGACTCCGCACCCTGCCGGCCGCCCTGGCACCGGTGCTGGTCGGCACGGCCGTCGCCGTGCACGACGACCGCTCGGTGTGGTGGAAGGCGCTGCTCGCGATGGTCGTCAGCCTCGCGCTCCAGGTCGGCGTCAACTACGCCAACGACTACTCCGACGGCGTCCGCGGCACCGACGACGAGCGGGTCGGCCCGCTGCGCCTGGTCGGCTCCGGGCTCGCCACCCCGGCCGCGGTGAAGCGCGCGGCCTTCCTCTGCTTCGGCGTCGCCGCCGTCGCGGGCCTGGTCATCGCCGCCACCACCGCCTGGTGGCTGGTGGCGGTCGGCGCCGCCTGCGTGGTGGCGGCCTGGTACTACACCGGCGGCTCGAAGCCCTACGGCTACCTCGGCCTCGGCGAGGTGATGGTCTTCGTGTTCTTCGGCCTCGTCGCCACCGTCGGCACCACCTGGGTGCAGACCGAGCGCTGGGGCGACGCCGGCTGGGCCTCGGTCGCCGCCGGCACCGGCGTCGGTGCCCTGGCCTGCGCCATCCTCGTGGCCAACAACCTGCGCGACATCCCGACCGACGAGGTGGCGGGCAAGATCACCCTCGCCGTGCGACTGGGCGACCGCCGTACGCGCGGGTTCTACGCGCTCCTCGTCGCCGTCTCCGCCGCGGCCGTCGTCGTCCTCGCCGCCCTCACCACCTGGTGGGCCCTGCTCGGCCTCGGCTTCCTGCTGCCGGCCCTGCGCGCCACCCGGACCGTCCTCGGCGGCGCCGGCGGCCCGGCCCTCATCCCCGTCCTCCAGCAGACCGGCGTCGCCGAGCTCGGCTGGGCGGTCCTCGCCGGCATCGGCCTCGTCCTCGCTCGTTGAGACGTCACTTCTGGCTCGTCGAGACGTCAGTTCTGGCGCGTCGAGGCGTCAGTTCTGGCCTGTTGAAGCGTCAGAATTGGCCGGTCGAGTCGTCACTTCCGGCAGGTCGAGGCGTCAGCTCGTACGACGTCGCCGTACGTGACCGCTCGACGCGCCATTCCTGACGTCTCGACGCGCCATTCCTGACGTCTCGACGCGCCAGAACCGACCACTCGACCGACGAGAAGTGACGTCTCAACGAGACGAGGGACCCGGGAGGGTCAGTCCTCGTCCTCCTTGGACCGCATGTCGTCGTACTTCTTGCTGATCCGGCCGGCGCGGTCCTCGACCCGGAGCGCGAACGCGTTGCGCTGCCGCTCGAGGAGGACGTACGACGCCAGGCCGCTGACCAGGAAGGCGATCACGATGACGAGGAGGAGGTTCACCGAGTCAGCGATGAGGAACCACAGCCCGAAGACGATGCAGAACGCGCCGACGAAGAGGCCGACGCGCATGGCCGTGTAGATCCAGAACTCCTTCACTCCCCAAGGATAAGTCGCACCGTTGCCGGATCGAGACCCGGGGACCGGCCCCGCCGTCACCACGTCGGCCCTACTCTTGGTCGTGTGAAGCTGCTGCTCGTCGTCGTGATCTTCGCGGCGGTCACCTACCTCGCGATCCGCTGGATGCAGGACCGCGGGTTCGGTGGCGAGCAGGTGCCGCGCCGCCCCACCCGGCCCCGTCCGCCGACGCGTCCGGTCGCACCGGACGACGACGAGGCGTTCCTGCGCGAGCTGGAGTGGAAGCGCCGCCAGGCCGAGCGGCACAAGCCCGACCCGCCGGACGGCACCGGCCCCCAGTAGCAGCCGGCCCCGCCGGGGTCAGCCGAGATCAGCGGACGTCGACGGTGCTGCCGACGGTGCTGTCCACGATGCGCTCGGCGGCGTACGAGTGCTGGCTCGTGGTCGAGAAGTAGTTGATCCCGATGAAGTTGAACCACAGGGTGGCCAGGCCGACCAGCGCGAGCATCGCCGCACGGCGGCCCTTCCAGCCGGCGGTCGCCCGGGCGTGCAGGTAGCCCGCGTAGACGACCCAGGTGATGAACGCCCAGACCTCCTTGGGGTCCCAGTTCCAGTAGCGCGACCAGGCCTCGTGCGCCCAGATCGGGCCGGTGATGAGGACGGCGAAGGTCCACACGGGGAACGCGAAGGCGTGCACGCGGTAGGCGAGGCGGTCCAGCGCGTCCGGCTGCGGCACCCGGGCCAGCCAGCCGCTGACCTCGCGGCCGGCGGCAGCCGCCTTGCGGTCGGCACGGGCGCGGACCAGGAACATGATCGAGGCGATGCCGCCGATGGTGAAGGCGCCGGTCGCGATCACTGCGGACACGACGTGGATGACCAGCCACGGCGAGTTGAGCGCCTCGGTGAGAGGGGCGACGGAATCGTGCAGCCAGATCACGGCGACCATCAGCGTGGACACCACGAAGCAGACGACCAGCGGGCCCATCCACGCCAGGTTGAAGCGGCGGTAGAGCACGACGTAGAGCAGCGTGACGACGAAGGTGCCGCTCAGCGTGAACTCGTACATGTTGCCCCAGGGCACGCGGTTCGGGTCCGCGGCCATGCCGCGCCCGACGAGGGACACCAGGTGGGCCACGCAGGCCAGGCAGGTGAGCAGGAACCCGAGCCGGCCCAGGAAGGCGACCCGGTGTGACTCCCCCTCAGCGGGTACGACGGCAGCCTGCTCCGCCTCCGGTGCGCCAGCGCCGGCGGCGACCAGCTCACGCGTGGCGGCCGGCTGGCGCAGCGCCGCCCACTCCGCGAGGTGCACCAGCAGCGCCAGGAAGTACAGGACGCCGGCCACGGCGACCGTCTGGTTGCTCAGGGTCTCCCACTGGGTGTCACTCACTGTGCCTTCTCCTTGAGGCGGTCCAGCAGGGTGGAGAGGACCTCGCCCATCTCCCCGTTGCCGGACCTGTCGAGCACGGCGACCTCGACCCGAGTGCCGCCGTCATCGGTCATTGTGCCGGGCACCGCCCGCACCCACACCCGGCGAGGCCGGATGAAGAGCGACGCGCAGAGCCCGATGAGGGCGAGGACGACGCCGATGAGGGCGACCTCCTTGCCCGGCGTCTGGCTGATCTGGACCCGGATCCAGGGCTTCACCTCGTCGAAGGTGACCGAGCCGAGCCCGTCGGGCAGCTCGAAGGTGTCACCGGGCTGCAGGTCGACGCGCACCGGCTTGCCGTCGACCTCGACGAGCTCGGCGTCGGTCTTGTCGAGGACGTAGATCGACTGCGAGCGGCCGGAGTCGTAGCCGAGGTCGCCGGTGTAGGCGAGCATCGACAGGGTCGGGTTGAGGTCGTCGCCGAAGACCGTGACCGGGTTGCCGTCGCGCATGTCGAAGGACGGGTAGAACAGGCCCTCCAGGCCGAGCTGCGGGTCCACGACCGGGGGCTTGATGACCCCGAAGGACAGGAAGCTGGCGTCCTGCGGGAGGAAGACGGTCGGGCCGGTGTAGGTCACCTCGCCCTCGGCGTCGCGCACGGTGACGACCGGCGCGTAGCCGTGGCCGATCAGGAAGACGTCGGTGCCGTCGACCTCGAGCGGGTGGTTGACCCGCAGGTCGTACTCCTTGCGCTCGCCGTCGCGGCCCTGCTGGTAGGTCAGGTGCGCCTCGAACTTGCGCGCCTGCCCGGTCCGCGGACCCTCCTTGAGCCACTCGACCTCGAAGTCCTCGACGGTGAACCGGAAGTCCTCCATCTGCTGCTGGCGGAACAACCCGCCCGGCTTGAAGTCGTCGTACTGCGTGAGGTTGTTGCTGAAGGTGCTGCCCTCGACGAGGATCACGCCACCCTGGTAGCCCCACAGCCCGCCGACGGCGAAGCCGGCGAGCACGACGAGCACCGAGAGGTGGAAGAGCAGGTTGCCGGCCTCGCGCAGGTGCCCGCGCTCCGCAGCGACGAAGTCGTCCCCCGGCCCGGTCCGCCGCAGCCGGTGGCCGCGCCCGAGCACCTCGCGGGCCCGGGCGAGCACCTCGTCGGCCGCCAGGTCCGTCGTGTACGACGCGTGGACGGGCATCCGGGTGAGGTGGCGCGGCGCCGCGGGCGGCTCGGCGCGCAGGGCCCGGAAGTAGACGAACAGCCGCGGCACGATGCAGCCGACGAGCGAGACGACGAGCAGCAGGTAGATCGCGGAGAACCACGGCGAGGAGTAGACCGAGAACAGGTCGAGCCGCTCGTAGAGCGGCGTCAGCTTCGGGTGCTCGTCCTTCCACCGGGTGACGGCGAGCGAGTCGACGTCGGCCTGCGGGATCACCGACCCCGGGATGGCGGCGAGGGCGAGCAGCAGGAGCAGCACCAGCGCCGTCCTCATCGAGGTGACCTGGCGCCACGTCCAGCGCAGCAGCTCGCGCGCGGTGAGCTCCCCGGGCCGCCGCTCCTCGCTGCGCGGGGCCTGCTCGGTTCCGGTCGTCACAGCGCGGTCTCCCCGAACTCGACGGTGCGCAGCTGGGCCCACTGCACGACGTGGTCCCACCAGCCGGTGACCATGAGGAGCCCGATCACGACGAGGAAGGCGCCACCGACCCGCATGAATGCCAGCTGGTGGCGGCGCACCCAGCCCAGGGCGCGGGAGAGGCGGTTGTAGAGGACCGCGACGACGACGAACGGCAGGCCCAGGCCGAGCGCGTAGCACAGCGCGAGCAGCCCGCCGCGGGCCGCGGTCGCGCCGTCGGCGAAGGTCAGGTTGAGGATCACGCCGAAGGTCGGGCCGACGCACGGCGTCCACCCGATCGCGAAGAGGGCGCCGATCAGCGGGGCGGCGCCGAGGCCGACCGCGGGCACCTTGTGGATGCGCAGGTCGCGCTGGAAGATCGACAGCACGCCGGCGAAGACCAGGCCGAGCACGACGAGCACGACGCCGAGGCCGAGCTGGAGCTCGTCCTGCCAGCGCCGCAGCGGCCGGCCGATCGAACCGAAGGCGGTGCCGTAGAAGACGAAGACGACGGCGAAGCCGAGCACGAAGAGGATCGACCCGAGCAACATCCGGCCGCGGCGGTTGCCCGCCTCACCGGCGGCGAGGTCGGCGCCGGACAGGCCGGTCGCGTAGGAGAGGTAGCCGGGCAGCAGCGGCAGGACGCACGGGGAGAAGAAGGAGACCAGCCCGGCGATCGCGGCGACCGGGATCGCCAGGCCGAGCGACCCGGCGGCCGCCTGCTCCTGGAACCACTCACCCATCAGACGGTCCCCATCAGGCGCTCTCCGCCAGGACGTCCTCGACGAGGGTGACCAGGGTGCCCTTCGACGGCACGGGGCCGTTGATCAGGGCCGCGACCCGACCGTCGGGGTCGAGGACCAGCGTCGCCGGCATCGACGGCGGCGCGTAGTCGCCCAGCGCGAGCAGGGACTCGCTGCCCGGGTCGTAGAGCGAGGGGTAGTCGACGCCGCGGTCCCGCTCGAAAGCCGCGGCGTTCTCGGGCGCGAGGTCACGGATGTTGATGCCGACGAAGGCGACCCGGTCGGGCTGGTCCTCGCCGAGCTGGTCCTCGGCGTCGACGAGCATCGGCATCTCGGTGCGGCACGGGCCGCAGCCGGACCACCAGACGTTGAGGACCACGGCCTTGCCGCGCAGGTCGGTCACGTCGAGCGGCTCGCCCTGGACCGTCGTACCGCTGATCTCGACGGGGTCCTGCCGCTTCTCCGTCGCGACCTGGACGATCGCGCCGCTGCCCCCGACGTACTCGAGGTCGCCCGTCCCGCCGACGTCGGTGCACGCAGTCGTCAGCAGGGGTACGACGGCCAGGGCGGCCGCCGCGCGGGCGAGGCGCATCATGCCGGCGGCGTCCCCTCCGGCTTGTTCTCCTCGGGGGCGTCACCGGCCGAGAACGGCGCGGCGATGTCGCCGGTCGGGATGAGGTCGATCGCCGGCTCGGCGTAGGAGATCTCGACGAGCCGGTCGCCGGCGAACCCGAAGGAGGTGATCGAGCACAGGGTGCACTGCCGCTTGCGCGGGTCGTGCAGGAAGGAGCGCTTCTCCGCCGCCAGGCGGGTCGTCCAGATCGGCAGCTGGTGGGAGACCAGGACGGCCTCGTGGCCCTCGGCCTCGAGGCGCGCGTCGTGGACGGCGGCCATCATCCGGGCGACGATCGCCTTGTACGGCTCGCCCCACGACGGCCGGAACGGGTTGTAGAGGTGGCGCCACAGCAGCGGGTTGCGCAGCGCGTTGTTGCCCTTGCCGAAGGTCAGGCCCTCGAACCGGTTCTCCGACTCGATGACCCGCGGCTCCGGGCCGACCTCGAGCCCGAGCACGGCGGCGAGCGGCGCGGCGGTCTCCTGCGCCCGCTCGAGCGGCGAGGAGCGGATGACGGTGATGTCGTTGCCCTGGAGGGCCTCGGCGACACGGTCGGCCATCGCGCGGCCGCGGGTCGAGAGGTGGAAGCCGTCGCGGCGAGGACCTGCTGGACGGCCCGGTCGTCGTGCGAG
>NZ_VLJQ01000132.1:20593-42417 GCF_007829375.1 Nocardioides sp. J9
CTCGGCGACACGGTCGGCCATCGCGCGGCCGCGGCGCGGGCGGCCGCCGGCAGGGCGTCGAGGACCTGCTGGACGGCCCGGTCGTCGTGCGAGGCCGAGACGAACCACGCCTCGTAGGCCGACGGCGGCAGGTGCACGCCCTGGTCGAGCATGGAGTGGAAGAGCGCGGCGTACGCCGGCACGTCGGTGCGCTGCGCCTCCGCGTAGCTCGTCACCGGCTCCTCGGTGAGGAAGACCGAGAACATCGAGCCGGTCGACTGGATGACGTGCGGGAGGCCGGCGGCGGTGAACGTCTCGGTGACGCCGGCGCGCAGGGCGTCGGCGACCTCGTCGAGGCGGGCGTAGACCTCGTCGGTCGCCGCGGTGAGCGTGGCGAGGCCGGCGGCGGTGGCGACGGGGTTCCCGGACAGGGTGCCGGCCTGGTAGACCGGCCCCTCCGGCGCGAGGTGGCTCATGACGTCGGCGCGGCCGCCGAAGGCCGCGGCGGGCAGGCCGCCACCCATCACCTTGCCGAAGGTCATCAGGTCCGGCGCCCAGCCCTCGACGGCGCCGTCGGTGCCCCACTGGCCGCTGCGCGAGACGCGGAAGCCGGTCATCACCTCGTCGCTGATGAACAGCGCCCCGTGGGCGCGGCAGGTCTCGGCGAGGAACTGGTTGAAGCCGGGCGCCGGCGGGACCACGCCCATGTTGCCGGGGGCGGCCTCGGTGATCAGGCAGGCGATCCGGTCGCCGTGCTCGGCGAAGGCCGCCGTCACCGCGTCGCGGTCGTTGTAGGGCAGCACCAGGGTGAGCTCGGTGGAGCTGGCCGGGACGCCGGGGGTGCCGGGGATGGAGAAGGTGGTCAGCCCGGAGCCGGCCGAGGCGAGCAGCGAGTCGACGTGGCCGTGGTAGCAGCCGGCGAACTTCACGACGACGTCGCGGCCGGTGAAGCCACGGGCGAGCCGGATCGCCGACATCGTCGCCTCGGTGCCGGAGGAGACCAGGCGCAACCGCTCGACGGGGGTGCGCTCGACGATCGCCTCGACGAGGGCGACCTCGCCCTCCGTGGGCGTGCCGTACGACGTACCGCGGGCCACCGCGGCCTGCACGGCCTCGAGCACGGCCGGGTGGCCGTGGCCCAGGAGCATCGGCCCCCAGGAGCAGATCAGGTCGACGTAGGTGTTGCCGTCGACGTCGGTCAGCCAGGGGCCGGAGGCGGAGCGGATGAAGCGCGGGGTGCCGCCGACGGCGTTGAACGCACGCACCGGCGAGTTGACCCCGCCCGGGGTCACCGCTCGGGCCCGGGCGAAGAGGTCGTCGGAGCCGCTGGTCACGCCGGTGGTCTCGAGATCGGGCACCGAAGCATTGTCACCGATCGACCCTGACCGGCCGACATCGCCGTCGCTTCCTGAGAGCCGCCTGAACGCGCGGGCCCGCGCGGGGGTGGCACCGGATCCGGTGTCGCCGTGTCGCGGACACCTACCACACCGCCCGCATTGTGGGCTGGATCATGTGACACCCGTAACCCCGCTGTGTCACGATTCGTTGACCAGGTGTCGCGCCCGTCTCGACGGTCCCACCGTGGGTCGGTCGGAGCGGCCGGCGTACAGGTGGGGGCTTAGAGGGAGCGGCCCACGCGAGAAGGCCACCGGTGGTGGCCAGGGGAGAGAGACGGTACATGTCGAGGAAGCGTCTGGGACGGCTGCAGCGCGCCGCCACCATCATTCCGCTCGCTCTGCTGTCGGCAGCGTGGACGGCCTCCGTCGCCGGCATCGGCGGCGTGACGGCCCCGGTCGTCGCGGCCCCGAGCCCGGGCCAGGTCACCGACGGCACCTCGGTGCCCGAGGAGTCCATCGAGGACCCGGCGAGCCTGTCCGACCCCGCTGAGGTGGAGGGCCTCAACGGCGGCAACGCGGCGGGCATCGTCAACGCGGCGTCGACCAACGCGATCCCCGCGGCCGCCCTGGCGGCGTACCAGCGGGCCGAGACGGTCATCAACTCCGCCGACAAGACCTGCAACATCACCTGGCAGCTGATCGCCGCGATCGGCCGCGTGGAGTCCGACCACGGCCGCTTCGGCGGCAACGTCCTCAACGACGACGGCGTGGCGACCCCCGGCATCTACGGCATCCCGCTGAACGGCAAGAACGGCACGAAGGCGATCTCGGACACCGACGCCGGCGTCTACGACAACGACACCCAGTGGGACCGCGCCGTCGGCCCGATGCAGTTCATCCCGTCGACCTGGCAGGTCGTGGGCGTGGACGCCGACGACGACGCCTCCCGCAACCCGCAGGACATCGACGACGCTGCGCTCGCCGCCGCCGTCTACCTCTGCTCCGGCGACGGCGACCTCTCCACGGTCGCCGGCCAGCGCGCGGCCGTCTTCCGCTACAACCACAGCGACGCGTACGTCGACCTGGTCCTGCGGATCATGAACGCCTACCTCGAGGGTGACTTCACCTCGGTCCCGAACAACACGACCGCCGCTGGCTACGTCGTGCCCGAGCCGCCGAGCTTCAACGTCGACGGCCCGAAGACCACCAAGGGCCGCAAGGGCAACAGCTCGACCGGCGGCTCCACGGGCGGCTCGAACGGCGGCTCCGCCGGCGGCAGCAGCACCGGCGGCGGCAAGCTGCCCGAGCCGATCCAGAAGGGCGCCGAGGCCGTCAAGGAGACGGTCGAGACGATCGACGAGGGCGTCGGCACGGTGACCTCGAACCTGATCGCCGGCCTGCTCGGCCCGCTCACCAAGGCGGAGGCCCGCAGCGAGTGCCAGGCCGCCTACCCGAAGCTGACGCAGAGCCTGCAGCTGCTCAACTGCCTGCTCAGCTACGGACTCGGCAAGTAGCGCAGACCGACCCGCAAGAGCCCCGGCCCACCCCCCAGGCCGGGGCTCTTGTCATTTCCCGCCGCGACTCCCACGGCTTGCCGCCGGGCGGCGGCAGGACCGACGCACGACAGGCGACACGCTCGGGCAGCCAGCACTGCGGATCGCTCCTGCGCCGAACCTCGACACCACCCGCACGGCTGCGCCGGACTGGGGCCACCACAGTCCGCCAGAGAAGGCCCGGCGGTTTCGAGGCTCGGCCGCGGGCGGCCTCGCACCTCAACCACCGGGAGCAACGCCCGCCCGCCTACCTCCGCCTCGCCGCCAGGCGGAGGCAGGCCCTACGCAAGACAACCGCGGCGCGGCAGCGTGGCGCCCGCGCCGCAGGCGCGTCGAGGRCAAGTGCGGGCCGAGCCTGCGAGCGCCCGCGCGCAGGCCTCGACAGGCGACACGCTCGCGCAGTTCAGTGCAGTTCAGTGCAGTTCAGCCCAGCAGGCCGGCGGCTTCCGTGGCCCAGTAGGTGAGGATCACGTCCGCGCCGGCGCGGTTGATCGCGGTGAGGGTCTCGAGGATGGCGGCCTCGCGGTCGATCCAGCCGTTGGCGGCGGCCTCGACCATGGCGTACTCCCCCGAGATGTTGTACGCCGCCGTCGGCACGCCGAGCTCGCCGGCGGCGTCGGCGACGCGGCGCAGCACGTCGAGGTAGGCCAGGGCGGGCTTGACCATGACGATGTCGGCACCCTCCTCGATGTCGAGGAGCACCTCACGGATGCTCTCGCGGCCGTTGCGGGCGTCCTGCTGGTAGGTGCGCCGGTCGCCCTCGAGCGAGCTGTCGACGGCCTCGCGGAAGGGACCGAAGAAGGCGGAGGCGTACTTCGCGGAGTAGGCGAGGATGCCCACGTCGGTGAAGCCGGCCGCGTCGAGCGCGTCGCGCACGACGGCGACCTGGCCGTCCATCATCCCGCTGGGGCCGACCATGTGGACGCCGGCCTGCGCCTGCACGACCGCCATGTCGGCGTACCGGGCCAGGGTGGCGTCGTTGTCGACGGTGCCCTCGGGGGTGAGCACCCCGCAGTGGCCGTGGTCGGTGAACTCGTCGAGGCACAGGTCGCCCATCACCACGAGCGCGTCGCCGACCTCGCTGACGACGTCGGCGATGGCGACGTTGAGGATGCCGTCGGGGTCGGTGGCGCCGGTGCCGTCGGCGTCCTTGGCCTGCGGGACGCCGAAGAGCATCACCCCGCGCAGGCCGGCCTCGGCGGCCTCCGTCGCGGCGCGGCGCAGCGAGTCGCGACTGTGCTGGACGACGCCCGGCATGGAGCTGATCGGCGCCGGCTCGCTCGCCCCCTCCCGCACGAACATCGGGAGCACCAGCTGCGCCGGGCGCAGGGTGGTCTCGGCGACCAGGTCCCGCATCGCGGGGGTGGTGCGCAGGCGGCGCGGGCGGACGACGGGACGGGCGAGGTCGGTCACCCGTCCATCCTAGGAGCGCCCGCCACGCCGTCCCCACCGGACGGTCGAGGCGTCACTCGTGGCGGGTTGAAGGGTCACTTCGGGCTCGTCGAGACGTCAGTTGTGGCCCGTTGAGTGGTCACTTCTGGCCCGTCGAGACGTCACGGCCGGCGTACGCGCGGGACGCGACCACTCGACGTGCCCCAACTGACCATTCGACGGGCCACAGCTGACGTCTCGACGCGCCACAACTGACGTCTCGACGCGCCAGGAGTGACGTCCCGACGGGGTCGCTGGGGAGAACGGCACCGGCCCCGCCCCGGATGACGGGGGCGGGGCCGGTGGAGGACCGGGCTGGCGGGGGTCAGGCCTTCTTGCGGCGCGAGGACGGCTTGCGGTCGCTCGGCTTCGTGACCGGCTCCCCCGCCTCGATCATCGCGGCGCGGCGCTCGGCACCGAAGCCGGCGAGGGCCTCGACGAGCAGGTCGACGTCCGGCTTGGGGGCCATCACGTCGACGCGCAGGCCGTGCTCCTCGGCGGTCTTCGCCGTGGCGGGCCCGATGACGGCGATGACCGTCGACGGGTGCGGCTTGCCGGCGATGCCGACGAGGTTGCGCACGGTCGAGGACGACGTGAAGACGACGGCGTCGAACTTGCCGGTCTTGATCGCGTCGCGGGTCGGCGCCGGCGGCGGGGCGGCCCGGACGGTGCGGTACGCCGTGACGTCGTCGCACTCCCAGCCGAGGTCGATCAGGCCGGCGACGAGGTTCTCGGTCGCGATGTCGGCACGCGGCAGGAAGACCCGGTTGATCGGGTCAAGCTGCTCGTCGTACTCGGGCCAGTCCTCGAGGAGGCCGGCGGCGGACTGTTCGCCGGAGGGCACCAGGTCGGCGCGCAGGCCCCAGTTCGCGATCGCCTCGGCGGTCTTGTCGCCGACCGCGGCGATCTTGAGGCCGGAGAAGGCACGGGCGTCGAGGCCGTACTCCTCGAACTTCTCCCGGACCGCCTTGACGGCGTTGACCGAGGTGAACGCGATCCACTCGTAGCGGCCCTCGACGAGGCCGCGGACGGCCTTGTCCATCTGCTGCGGGTTGCGCGGCGGCTCGACCGAGATGGTCGGGACCTCCTCCGGCACGCCGCCGAACTCGCGGATGCGCTGCGAGAGCGAGGCGGACTGCTCCTTGGTGCGAGGCACCAGGACGCGCCAGCCGAACAGCGGCTTGGTCTCGAACCACGACAGCTTCTCGCGCAGGTCGACGACCGAGCCGATGACCGTGATGGCCGGCGGCGCGATCCGGGCGGCGCGGGCGTCCGCGGCGATCCGCTCGAGGGTCGAGGTGACCGTCTGCTGCTCGGTGGTGGTGCCGACGCGGGTCATCGCGACCGGGGTCTCCGGCTTGCGGCCGATCGCGATCAGCTGCTTGGCGATGTCGCCGATCTGGCCGACCGCCGAGAGCAGGACGAGGGTCGGGGAGTCGGCGTAGCGGCTCCAGTCGACCTTGTCGCCGCAGGTCACCACGGCCACCTCGCGGTGGTCCTTGGTGGTCAGCGGGATGCCGGCGTACGCCGGGACCGCACCGATCGACGAGACGCCGGGGACGACCTCGAAGGCGATGCCGGCCTTGGCGACGGCCTGCGCCTCCTCGGGGCCCGAGGCGTAGAGGAACGGGTCGCCGCCGAGGAGGCGCACGACGCGCAGGCCGCGCTTGGCCTGCTTCAGCACCACCTTCGCGCGGGCGGCGTGGGTCAGCGGCTGGCCGTCCTCGCCGAAGCCGCCGTCGACGACCTCGAGCTCGTCGGTGGTGTCCTCGCCGACGGTCGCGGCCCGGGCGCGTACGACGCGGACCAGGTCGGCGTGGGCGGGGTCCTCGGTGACGACGACGTCGGCGTCCTCGATGAGCTTGACCGCACGCACCGTCAGCAGGTCCGGGTCACCGGGGCCGGTGCCGACGAAGGCAACACCGCCGGGCTTGGCCTGGGGGGCGGGAGTCGGGGCAGCCGACTTGGCTGTCGTGGCTCGCGTCATGCGTTGTGCACCTCTGCAGGTCGTGCGGATGGGGGGACTTGGTCTCCGTGGGGTGGCGGGCCGGGTGGTCCGACCAGGTCGCCGGCGCCGTCCTCGAGCATCTCGGCGGCGACGGACGCACCCAGCGCGGCCGCGGCCGCCGGCCAGCCGGCGGGTTCGGCGCCGAGCGGGGCCGACCCGGACCGACGCACCGACAGGGCGCCGTCGGGCGAGAGGATCACCGCCCGCAGCCAGATCTCGGGGCCGTCGTCGCCCTCGGCCAGCTCGGCCAGGGCTCCGATCGGGGCGGCGCAGCCACCCTCGAGGTGGGCCATCAGGGTGCGCTCGGCGCTGATCGCGGCCCGGGTGGCCGGGTCGTCGAGCTGCGCGAGCAGCGCGATCGTCTCGGCGTCGTCGCTGCGGCACTCCACCGCGAGCGCGCCCTGGCCGGGGGCCGGGAGCACCTGGAGCGGGTCGAGCACCTCGGTCGCCTCGTCGGCGCGGCCGAGGCGGGCCAGGCCGGCACGCGCGAGGACGACCGCGTCGAGCTCGCCGGAGCGGACCTTGCCGATGCGGGTGTCGACGTTGCCGCGCAGGCCGCTGATCTCCAGGCCGAGGCCGAGCGCCTCGAGCTGCGCGACCCGGCGCGGCGAGCCGGTGCCGACGCGGCTGCCGACGGGCAGCTCGCCGAGGGTGAGGCCGTCACGGGCGACGATCACGTCGCGCGGGTCCTGGCGCGGGGGTACGGCGACGAGGGTGATCCCCTCCTCGGCGTACGTCGGCAGGTCCTTCAGCGAGTGCACAGCCACGTCGACCTCGCCGGCCAGCAGCGCGTCACGCAGGGCGCTGACGAACACGCCGGTCGACGGGGCGCCGGCGAGCGGGGTGTTCTCGGCCTGGCTGCGGTCGCCGTCGGTGGTGATCTCCACCAGCGGCGTCTCGATGCCGGCGAGCTCGCGCAGGGCGTCGGCGACGTGCCCGGACTGGGTGGTGGCCAGCGCGCTGCGACGGGTGCCGATGCGCAGGGAGGTGATGGTCACGAGCCTGCCTCCTCGACGCCGATCGGGCGGGTCACGGCGTCGACGGCCTCGGGGTCGAGCGCGAAGAGCTCGGCGAGCGCGGCGGCGTAGGACACCGCGCCCTGCTCGTTCGCGAGCTCCTTGACGCGCACGGTGGGCTCGTGGAGCAACTTGTCGGCGACGCGGCGCACCGCGTGGCGGATCTCGTTGCGGGTGGTCTCGTCGAGGTCCGGCAGGCGGCTCTCGAGGCGGCTCATCTCGGCGTCGACGACGTTGGTCGCCATCGAGCGGAGCGCGACCACGGTCGGGGTGACGCTGGCCTGGCGGCGGGCGGCGAGGAAGGCGGTGACCTCCTCGCCGAGGATGCGGCGGACCTCGAGGACCTCGCGGCCGGTCACCCCGCCCTGGAGGAGCTCGGCGAGCTCGGCCAGGCCGACCAGGGAGACGCCCGGCAGGTCGCGCACGTCGCGGTCGATGTCGTGCGGCAGCGCGAGGTCGATCAGCCCGAGCGGCCGGTCGCTGCCCACCCGGGCGGCGGCCAGTTGCGGGACGTCGATGACGGTGCCGGCCGAGCCGGTGCAGGAGATGACGACGTCGGCGCGCGCGAGCTCGGCACCGAGCTGCCCCAGCGGGGCGGCGTGGCCGTCGTACTGCGCGGCGAGGCGCTCGGCGCGGTCGGCGGAGCGGTTGACGACGGTGAGCCGGCCGGCGCCGAGGCGGCGCACGGTCGCGGTGGCCAGCCCGGCCATCGCGCCGGCACCGACGACGACGACGTCCTTGCCGGCGACGTCGCCGACGACCTTCGCGGTCTCCTCGAGGGCGGCGGTGACCAGCGTCGGGGCGACCTGGTCGATGCCGGTCTCGGCGCGGGTGCGCTTGCCGACGCGCAGCGCCTGCTGGAAGAGGGAGTTGAGTGCGGGCCCGACGGTGCCGAGCTCCTGGCCGCGGCGCAGCGCCTCACGGGTCTGGCCGAGGATCTGGCCCTCGCCGACGGCCATGGAGTCGAGGCCCGCGGCGACCTGGAAGAGGTGCGAGATCGCGCCGTCGTCGTAGTGGACGTAGAGGTGCGGGAGCATCGCCTCGGTCGACTCGCCGGCGCGGTCGACCAGGAGCCGGGAGATCTGCTCGATGCTGCCGTGGAAGCGCTCGACCTCGGTGTAGACCTCGAGGCGGTTGCAGGTCGCGATGACGGTCGCCTCGGAGACGTGCTCGAAGGAGGCGGCGTCGGCCATCAGCTTGTGGATGCCGTCCTCGTCGAGGGCGACGCGCTCGAGCAGCGACATCGGCGCGGAGTTGTGGGAGATGCCCACCACCAGGACGCTCATGCGGCACCTCCGTCGGTGGCAGCGGCCGCTGCTGCGGCGCCCTGCGTGGCCCCACCGGCCTTGCGCTGCTCGTGGTAGGCGAGGATCTGCAGCTCGATCGACAGGTCGACCTTGCGCACGTCCACGCCCTCGGGCACGGTCAGCACGGCCGGGGCGAAGTTGAGGATGCTGGTGATGCCCATCGCGACCATGCGGTCGGCGACGTCCTGGGCGGCGAACGCCGGCGTGGCGATGACGCCGATGGCGACGTCGTGGGTGCGGACGATCTCCTCGAGGTCGTCGAAGGGCTGCACCTCCACCCCCGCGACGGTCTGCCCGATCAGGGCCGGGTCGGCGTCGAGCAGCGCGACGACCCGGAAGCCGCGGCTGCGGAAGCCGGAGTAGTTGGCGAGCGCGTGGCCGAGGTTTCCGATGCCGACGATGACGACCGGCCAGTCCTGGGTGACGCCGATCTCGCGGGCGATCTGGTAGCGCAGGTAGTCGACGTCGTACCCGACGCCGCGGGTGCCGTAGCTGCCGAGGTAGGACAGGTCCTTGCGCAGCTTGGCGCTGTTGACCCCGGCTGCGGACGCGAGGTCCTCGCTCGAGCAGGTGCGGATGCCGTTGTCGGCCAGCGCCGTCAGCGCCCGCAGGTAGACAGGCAGGCGGGCGACGGTGGCCTCCGGGATCACCCGGGTGGCGTCAGTCGAACTCCGTGCGGTCACAGCTCCACTTTCCAGCCGCGCCGACCTGTCCCATGGGGCGCGACTCGTTCACTGTAGGAGTTTGTGAACGTGAGAACAAAATTGGAGAAATCGGCCGGAATGTGCCCATCCTGTGCCCTCGGCGCCGCCGTGGCGCGGGCCACGCACCGCGGCACCTGAGAGGGCTCTCAGCAGAACGTTGCCGCAGGTCAGCGTGCCACAGGCTGCTCGCGGTGCTCCACCGGCCAGACCACGAAGCGGTAGGCGAGGAAGTTCAGCACCAGGCAGCAGGCGATCGCCGCCAGCTTGGCCCCCGCGATCCGCACGTCGGCGGCCCCGAGCCCGGCCGCGGCGACCTCCGGTCCCTGCTCGAGCAGCCACAGCCAGCCGTGGATCAGCAGCGGCTGCGCCACCCACATCACCGCGCCGGTGGTCGCGACGAACAGGGCGGCGTGGCGCAGGGTGAGCCGGTCGGCGCGGAAGGTGAACAGCCCGTTGACCACGAAGCTGAAGACCATGCCGGCGGTGCTCGAGACCAGGTTGGCGAGGGTGATGCCGAGGTGGTCGTGAAGCAGGAAGAACAGGGCCGCGTCGATGGCGGTGTTGCACACGCCGACGGCGGCGAACCGGACCGCCGCCCCGCGACCACTCAGGGCTTCGCCCCGGGGTCGAGGACACCCATGTCGCGGTGCCGGCGCGGGTCGGTGCGCGCGTCGCCCGCGTCGCGGGCGACCATCGCGACCGTGTAGAGCGGCCGGTCCTGGGCCTCGACGTAGACCCGCCCGAGGTAGCTGCCGATCACCCCCATCATCACCAGCTGGATCCCGCTGAGCATGAACATGCCGACGCCGAGGAACGCCCACCCGGGCACCGAGTCCTCGGGGCGGAACAGCCGGACGAAGAGGACGTAGCAGGCCAGCAGCACGCTGAAGAGCGAGATCGCGTAGCCGATGCGCGAGATCAGCTTCAGCGGCGTCGTGGAGAAGCCGATGATGCCGCTCGCCGCGAAGCCGATCATCTTGCGCAGCGGGTAGCCGGTGCGCCCGGCGTACCGCTCGTCGCGGTCGAAGAGCAGCGCCTCCTGCCGGAAGCCGACGTGGGCGACGATGCCGCGCAGGAAGCGGTCGTGCTCGCGGTAGCGGGCGACCTCGGCGACGACGCGGGCGTCCATCAACCGGAAGTCGCCGACGTTGCGCGGGATCTCGATCGAGGCCAGCCGGTCGAGCACCCAGTAGAAGCCCCACGCGGTGGCCCGCTTGAACGCCGTGTCCTTGCGGGTACGACGCTGGGCGTAGACGACCTCGACACCCTCCTCCCAGCGGTCGATCATCTCGAGGCTGACCAGCGGCGGGTCCTGGAGGTCGGTGTCCATGACGACCACGGCGTCGGCGTCGCGGGCCTCGGCGACCAGGTCCAGGCCGGCGGTGACGGCCAGCTGGTGGCCGAAGTTGCGGGAGAACTGGACGACGGTGACCCGGGGGTCCTGCGCACGCAGCTCGACGAGCCGCTCCAGCGAGGCGTCGCGGCTGCCGTCGTCGACGTACACGAACTCGAAGTCGAGGTCCGGGCGCTTGTCGGTGGCTTCCACGAGCGCGGCGTGGAACACCTCGATGTTGTCCTCCTCGTTGTAGACGGGGAGGACGTAGGCGATCCGGCGGGGGCCGGTCGAGTCGTCACGGTCGCGCATGCCGCCTGAGCCTAGTGACCCCTTCACGGGACCACGACGGCAAGGAGGAGCGCGAGGGCCACCACAGCAACCGCGACCGTCAGCAGGCGCTGGATGCGCCCGAGCCAGGTCTCCACCGCCGCGTCGCGGTCGGTGACCACCCCGGTGGCCGGGGCGGCGAGCCGTCCGGTGCGCACCAGCCACTCCACCACGAGGGAGGCCGCGGCCAGGCCCCACAACGGTGCGGCGGTGGTCCAGTACCGCCCGCCCGCGACGTGGAAGAAGGGCTGGAGCAGCAGGCCGCCGATGCAGAGCTTGACCACGACGTCGAGGAGCCGGGCCTCCAGGCTGCGTCGTACGACGGTGAACAGCGAGACCGCGACCAGCAGCAGCACCGGGAAGTAGACCAGCCAGGTCGTGCCCATCACCGTCCACGCCCCGGCGGTCTCGGCGACGTTGCGCTCGGCCGGGGTGGAGACGTGGTCGACGAAGACGGCCGGCTGCAGCGAGTAGGCCGCCAGGTAGAGGGCGACGTCCTCGAGGTAGCTGTCGAGCGTGACGTCGCGGCGCGCGTACGACGACATCTCGCCGAGCACCTCGACCTCGTTCGTGCCGGTCGCGCGGGCGACCTCACGGGCGTAGCGCACCGGCTTGAACCACTCCGGGCTGTCCGGGTCGCACCGGCCGAAGCAGAGCTGGTGCGGGTCGCCGAAGGAGTTGCCGCGCGAGGTGGCCAGGGTCGTCGTGGTCACCACCCGGGCGTCGAGGACGTGGGACGCGTAGAGCGCCCACGGGGCGAGCAGGACGAGGAAGACCGCTCCCCCGGCGGCGCCCGCCCCGACCGCGCGCCAGCGCTCGCGTCCGCGCAGGAGCACCAGCGCCCCGGCCAGGGCCACGGCGCCGAGGCCGACCAGGAGAACCGACGTGCTGGCGCGCAGGTAGAGCGTCGCGATCGCGAGCAGCCCGAGCACGACCCCGTCGCGCAGGGTGGGCGCGGCACCGTGCCGCAGGCCGCGGCCGAGCTCGAACAGCCGCAGGGCCAGCAGCGCGAGCACCGAGCCGGCCGCGAGGTCGCCCCAGGCGCCGAAGCCGAAGAACGCGTACATCGGCACCAGCCCGGGGAACGCGGCGTAGGCGACCGCCCAGCGGTGGCCGAGCACCCGGACCAGGCTGCGCACGACCGCGACGTGCAGCGCGATCGTCATCAGGGCGCACCAGCCGCGGACCAGGGCGGGCCCGGCGTCGGGGAAGACGACGTAGACCGGCGCCATGAGGATCGACATGCCGGGCATGAACCAGCCGGACGCGACGACGTTGCAGTCGAGCTCGGCCGTGTCGGGGGACGTGAACGCGAAGAGGTCGCGCACCGCGTTGGACAGGGCCATCGCGCCGTTGGCGTAGGCCTGCTCGTCGCCGTACGGCGGCGCCGACACCACGAGCGGGAACATCGCGACCTTGAGCAGCACGTGCCCGGCGACCAGCCAGCCGAGGAGCACGGGGGCGGGCGGCAAGCGGTCCGGCCACCGCCCGGTCCAGCCGGGCGCGCTCACCACGGCCACCACGACGCCTCCACCCACCGCTTGGTCGCGGAGCGGTCCTGGCAGACCGGGTCGTCGGGTCGGGCGACCGCGACGACCGGGAGGTCGAGCACGAACTCCCCGCGGACCAGGTCTCCCTCGCCGGTGCCGGGCAACGGGGTGACAGTGATGGTCACCCGTTCACCGCCGCGGCGCAGGGTCCGGCTGCCGTCCCCTCCCCCGGCGTCCGCTCCCCCGGTGTCCGGCGCCTCGGTGAAGCCGACCTCCTCGAAGGCGGCGACCAGCCGGGCCTCGGCCTCGTCCCGGCCGACGAGGTCGTACTGGCCCTGCAGGCGGCGACGGGCGCCGTCCCGGGTGCTCACGTCCTTGTCACGCCGCACCTGGTGGGGCAGGTCGAGCCGCGCGTCGCCGGGCAGCGGGTAGCAGCCGGTCAGCAGCGTGTCCGGCGTCATCGGCGGCCGGTAGTTGCCGGTCGGCTCCGCGCGCCCGAACGAGTGGCTCAGCAGGAGCAGCGCCAGGACGACCAGCGTCCCGACCACGACGGCGGCCCGGCGCGACCGGGGAGCGACGGCGGGGGCGGGCACGCTGGGCGACGATACCGAGCGCGGGTCAGCGGCCGGCGCCGCCGGTGAGGGCGCGGCGCAGCCGGTCGGGGCTGACCCGCCAGAAGTCGTGCTGCTTGCCGTCGACGAAGGTCACCGGGATCTCGTGGGCGAAGCGGTCCCCCAGCTCGGGGTCGTCGTCGATGGAGACCTCGACGTAGCTCTCCCCGAGCTCGGCGCAGACCGCCTCGATCACCGCGCGGGCGTCGTCGCAGAGGTGGCAGCCGGGGCGGCCGTAGAGGGTCACCCGCGGCGCGGTCGGGCTCGGTCCGGTGCTCACGACTCGAGTATGCCCAGTGCCTTGCGGCGCTCGTAGCCGCGGAGCATCCCCTTGCGGACCTTGCCCGTGACGGTGCGCGGCAAGGTGGCGACGACCTCGACCCGGCTCGGCCGCTTGTACGGCGCCAGCCGCTCCTGTGCGGCGGCGCGGACCGCGTCGACGAGCTGGTCCTCGCCGGTCCCGTCGCCGGGCACGACGTAGGCGACGACGGCCTCGCCGGTCTGCTCGTCGGGCGCGCCGAGGACGGCGACCTGCCGGACGCCGTCGACCTCGCCGAGCACGGCCTCCACCTCGGTCGGGTAGACGTTGAAGCCGGAGACGATCACCAGCTCCTTGACCCGGTCGACGAGGAAGAGGTCGCCGTCGGCGTCGAGGAAGCCCACGTCGCCGGTCGACCACCAGCCGTCCGCGTCGGGCCCGTCGGCGCCGTCGGGCCAGTAGCCGCTGAACAGGTTGGCCCCGCGGACCTGGATCTCGCCCGCGTCGTCGGCCTCGGTGCCCTCCAGCGGCCGGCCCTCGTCGTCGACGAGGCGCACGTCGATGCCCGGCAGCGCGGCGCCGACCGAGCCCGGCTTCGCGCCGGTGGAGAGCAGGGTGGTGGTGACGACGGGCGCGGCCTCGGTGAGCCCGTAGCCCTGGTGGACCGGCACGCCGGCGAGCTCGCTGAACTGCTCGACGACCTCGGCGGACAGCGGCGCGGACCCCGACAGGATCATCCGCACCGGACCCATCCGCTCGGCGAGCGCCTCGACGCCCTGCCACGCGGCGAACACCGGCGGCGCGACCGGGACGACGCTGCACGCCTCGTCCTCGATCAGGTCGAGGGTGCCCTCGGGGTCGAACCGGTCGGCCAGGACGAGCTTGGCGCGGTGGCGGACCACGCCGCCGAGCACGGCGCCGAGGCCGTAGACGTGGAAGAGCGGCAGCACGCCGAGCACGACGTCGTCGGAGCGGATCATCGCCGGCTCGACCGCGGCGACCTGGTCGACGTTGGCCAGCAGCGCGCGGTGGGTCAGCATCGCGGCGCGGGGCAGCCCGGAGGTGCCGCTGGTGTAGAGGAGCACGGCCAGCTTCTCGGGGTCCGGGAGCGGCGGGACCGGGCGCGGCTCGACGGCCCGCAGGTCGTCGTACGACACCTCGCCGTCGGCCGGCTCGGCGCCGACGAGGACCAGCCGGGGCAGCGGGCGACCCTCGTCGCCGGCGGCGGCCGCGACCTCGGTGCGGGCGAGCGCCTCGCGGGCCCGGTCGGCGGCGTCGGCGTCGGCGTCGACCACGAGCATCCGGGCGCCGGAGTCGACGAGCATCCCGGCGATCTCTACCGCGGTCGAGAGGGGGTTGACCGGCACGGCGACCGCCTGCGTGCGCAGCACGCCGAGGTAGGTGGTGACGAACTCGATGCGGTTGCCCATCGCGATCATCACCCGGTGGCCGGCGAGCACGCCGGCGGCGCCGAGGCCGGACGCGACGCGGCCGACCTCCTCGTCGAGCTCGGCCCAGGTCAGCCCGCGGCCACCGGCCTCGACGACGGCAAGCCGGTCGGGGGCGTCCTCGGCCGCGGCCTGGACCAGCGCGGCCACGTCGGGAGCTGTCGCGGCGTCGCTCAGGGACATGCCCGCGATCCTACGGCCGATCCGGCACCCAGCCGAGGACTGTGATCTCTAGAGTGATCACATGGGATCGTCGGCCGACCGGCCTCGCCGCCTGAACCTCCAGCAGCGCTCGAAGCTCGCCGGTGAGGCGGCTGCCGCGGAGGTCGAGACCGCGCTCGCCCAGCCGGCGGACCCGAACGCCGCGGCGTTCTTCGACGTCGACAACACCGTCATGCAGGGTGCGAGCATCTTCCACCTCGCCCGCGGGCTCTACCGTCGCGACTTCTTCACCACCCGCGACCTGCTCGGCGCCGCGTGGAAGCAGGCCTACTTCCGCGTCGTCGGCGTCGAGGACCCCGAGCACGTCGCCGAGGCCCGCAACTCGGCGCTCGCCTTCATCGCCGGGCACACGGTGCAGGAGCTGGAGGAGATCGGCGAGGAGATCTTCGACGAGGCGATGGCGCACCGGATCTGGCCGGGGACCCGCGCACTGGCCCAGATGCACCTCGACCAGGGCCAGCGGGTGTGGCTGGTGACGGCGGCGCCGATCGAGATCGCGAGCCTGATCGCCCGGCGGCTGGGCCTGACCGGCGCCCTGGGCACGGTGGCCGAGCACGTCGACGGCGTCTACACCGGGCGGCTGGTGGGCGACATGCTGCACGGCCCGGCGAAGGCGGTCGCGGTGCGGGCGCTCGCCGAGCGGGAGGGGCTCGACCTGTCGGCCTGCTCCGCCTACAGCGACTCCTACAACGACCTGCCCATGCTCGGCCTCGTCGGGGACCCGTGCGCGATCAACCCGGACCCGAAGCTGCGCGCGCACGCCCGTGCCCACGGCTGGCGGATCCGTGACTACCGCACCGGGCGCAAGGCGGCCCGGGCCGGGCTCGTGGTCGGCTCCGCCGCGACCGGGGCGGCCCTGGCCGGAACGCTCGTGCGGCGCCAGATCCGGCGTCACGGCGGTTGACCCGCACCCCCGGATGACTACCGTGGGGATGGCCCGGAAGGACTAGTCGCGACCGGGAATCGCGACCGGTCGGTTCTCGGGTTCCGGTACCACTGCGCGAGGATCCACCGTAGGATCGCGACCGGGGGTAACAGGGAGGGGACCGGGTATGTCCTGGGATCGGAGCGACGTCGCGCGCGGGCTGGATGCCCTGCGCGCCGCAGTCGTCGCTGCGCTCACCCTCGAGCCGGCCCTCGCCGTGGCCGCCGGTCCTGCGGGTGCTGCGGGCGCGAGCCCGGTCCGTCGTACCGGCGGCTGGCTGCTCAGCGAGGCCCACGCGGAGACCGAGGACGGCTTCGAGCGCGGCYCCGGCAGCGGCTACAACGACTCCACCCTCGCCACCTCCTCGGAGGACTCCCCCGAGGAGCGCGAGCGGCTGATCGGCCTGGTCGAGCTGGCCCGCGGCGGCGACGCCGAGGCGTTCGGCCTGCTCTACGACCACTACCAGCCGTCGGTCTACCGCTTCCTCTACTACCGGACCCGCTCGGTCGTGGTGGCCGAGGACCTGTGCTCGGAGACCTTCTTCCGCGCGCTGCGCAACATGCCGTCCTTCCGGTGGCAGGGCAAGGACTTCGGCGCCTGGCTGATGACCATCGCGCGCAACCTGGCCACCGACCACTTCAAGGCCGGCCGCACCCGCCTCGAGCTGACCACCGAGGACATGGGTCAGCACGACGACGCGACCGAGGGCCCGGAGAACGCCGTCCTCGCCAGCCTCACCAACGAGATCCTGCTGGACGCCCTCACCAAGCTGCCGAACGAGCAGCGCGACTGCCTGATCATGCGCTTCCTGCAGGGCCTGAGCATCGCCGAGACGGCCGCCGCCCTGGGTCGCAGCGACGGCGCGATCAAGCAGCTGCAGCTGCGCGGGGTGCGAAACCTCGCCAAATTGATGCCGGAGGGGATCCGATGAGGGCCCCGCTGCACGTAGTCATTTCGGGCCATGGATCCATGGCCACTCGCACCGTAACCGCGGGCGCCGTCGGGTCGTTGGTCTGTCGTACGGAGATCGGGGCTGCCCTGGCCCCCTGGACACGAGGACGGACGTCGTGATGCGCGGGAACGGTTGGTCGCGAGGGAGCGCCGAGGAGTTCGACGCGCTCGTCTCCGGTCGCGCCGCCGACAGCGAGGCGAACGCCGAGCTGCTCGACCTCGTCGCCGCGCTCCGTGCCGTGCCGCCCGTCGAGGCCCGCCCGGAGTTCGTGTCCTCGCTGCGCTCGCAGCTCGTCGCGGCCGCCGAGCGCGCGCCCGTCGAGGCGGAGGAGAAGCTCGCCGCGCGGCTGACCCCGCGCCAGCGCCGCGGCTCCCGCGAGCGCCGCCTGGCCGCCGTCGTCGGTGGCTTCGCCGTGGTCTCCGCGACCGGCTCGATGGCGATGGCCTCGCAGAGCGCGCTGCCCGGCGACGTGCTCTACCCGGTCAAGCGTGCGATCGAGAACGCCGAGACCAACCTCCAGTCCAAGCCCGCCTCGAAGGCAGGCTCCCTGATCTCGCACGCCGAGGCCCGCCTCGCCGAGGTGCAGGAGCTCACCGCCATATCCGCCGACGCCGAGGTCATCGCTTCGACGCTCGAGGACTTCACCGCGCAGGCCCAGCAGGCCTCCGAGCTCACCCTCGAGGACTACCAGGCCACCGGCAAGGGCGAGGGCATCGCGGACCTGCGCGCGTTCGCCGCCGACAGCATGGACGTGCTCGGCGCGCTCGGCCCGGTCGTGCCCGAGGAGGTCCGGGCCCCGCTGATCACGGCCACCCAGACGGTGCGCCAGGTCGACGCGGCGGCCTGGGAGGCCTGCCCGACCTGCGCCGACGGTGGCATCACCCGCCTGCCCGACCTCGCCGCGATCGAGGAGGTCAAGGCGCTCCTCGACGTGCCGGTCATCGACCAGGCCGACATCACCGCGCCGGCCAAGGTCAAGCCGGCGAAGAAGCCCGACCCGGGCACGAAGCCGACCGACGGCACCGCCCCGACCGACGCGCCGACGACCGAGGGCCCCCTGGCCCCGGTGACCAAGAAGGTCGGCGAGGTCGTCGACGACATCACCAAGGGTGTCGGCGGCATCGGCGGCGGTGGCACCGGTGGCGGCGGCTCGACGCCGGCCCCGAGCCAGAGCGCCGAGCCCGGCGTCGTGGGCACGCTGCTCGACGGTGTCGGCGGCCTGCTCGGCGGCCTGCTCAAGTAGCCACCGCCCCACCAGCGGTACGACGACCCCCGTCCGTCGTCCGGCAACTCGTCACGCCCGTGCGGCGTCGGTCGAGCGACCTGCCGGGGACCGGCGGGCGTACCTGACCGGCGACCCCCCGCCTGGACGCGCAGGTCAGGTGGGACTGCCAGGTGGGACTACTTGAAGACGCCCTCGCGCTGCACCAGCAGCGTGTAGAGGGTCTGCTGGATGGTCTCGCGGACCTGGTCGGTCACGTTGAAGACCAGCATCGGGTCCTCGGCCGCGCCGTCGTCGTACTCGTCGGTGCGGATGGGCTCGCCGAACTCCAGCAGCCACTTCGAGGGCAGCGGGACGAGGCCGAGCGGGCCGAGCAGCGGGAAGAACGGCGTGATCGGGATGTACGGCACGCCGAGCAGCCGGGCCAGCGAGGGGATGTTGCCCACGAGGGGGTAGATCTCCTCGGCGCCGACGACCGAGAGCGGCACGATCGGGACCCCGGTGCGCAGGGCGGCGGACACGAAGCCGCCGCGGCCGAAACGCTGCAGCTTGTAGCGCTCGGAGAACGGCTTGCCGATGCCCTTGAAGCCTTCCGGCCACACGCCGACCAGCTCGCCGCCGCGCAGCATGCGCTCGGCGTCCTCGTTGCAGGCCAGGGTGGCGCCGCCCTTGCGGGCCAGCGTGCCGACGAACGGCAGCCGGAAGACCAGGTCCGCGCCGAGCGGGCGCAGGTGGCGACCGGTGTGGTCGTGGATCGACACCATCGTCATCAGCCCGTCGACCGGGATGGTGCCGGAGTGGTTGGACACCACGAGGGCGCCGCCGTCGGTCGGGATGTTCTCGACCCCGCGGACCTCGATGCGGAACCACTTCTGCGCGATCGGGCGCAGCGCGGCCATGAAGAAGCGCTGGGTGAGCTCGGCGTCGAAGCCGTACTCGTCGACGGCGTACTCGCCGCTGACGCGACGGCGCAGGAAGGCGAGGAAGTGGGCCAGCTGCGGCTCCCACTGGTCACCGAAGAGCTCGCGGGCGGCGTGCTGGAAGGCAGCCAGCCAGTCGCCGGCCGGGATGCCGGCGAGCGGGCTGAGGCCGCGCTCCTCGGTGCGCGCCGCAGCAGTGAACGGCGCGGCGGCGTCCGCGGCCGGCGTCTCGACGGCCGGGGCGGGGGCCGGCTGGTCCGCTGCCGGCTTGCGGGCCGCCGGCTTGCGCGCGGCGGGCTTCGACGCGGCGGTGCTGGCCGGCTTGCTGGCCGACTCCGACGTCTCGCTCGTGCCGGCGGGCTCCTCGGCCGGCTTGCCGGCAGCCTTGCCGTCCGGCTTGCGCGCGCCCTTGGGGGCCAGGCCCCGGGCGGCGGACGACGGGCGGGTGCCGGTGCCGCGGCCCGGGCGGCCGCGGGTTCCGATCGGGATGATCTCGGCGTCAGCCATCCTTGCCTCCGGCAACGGTGAGCTGGGCGGGACGGTCCTCGTCGACCGGCGGGAGGTGGTCGGCCAGGGCACCGAGGGCCCGGACCGCGCGGTGGCCACCGGGCGGCAGGGAGGCGCAGAACTCCTCGAACGCCTCGGCAGTCGTGTACGTCGGCTCGAAGCCGAGCTCGGTGCGCATCCGCGTGGTGTCGACACCGCGACCGTAGGTGAGGAAGGCGACCATCTCGGGCGAGAACTCAGCCATCCGCGCCGACTTCAGGAACGAGCCGATGCTGGCGAAGGCGGGCGCCGGCAGCGGCACGCTGGTGCGACCCAGCCGGCGCACGGCCTGGGTGAGCATCAGCAGCCCGTCGCCGGCGATGTTGAACGTCCCCGGGACGCCGCTGAGCACCGAGTGCCGCAGCACCCGGTAGAGGTCGCTCTCGTGCAGGAACTGCAGCCGCGGGTCAAAGCCGAGCACGGTGGGGATCACCGGCAGGCGGAAGTACGACGCCAGCGGGCTCACGACCCGCGGGCCGATCACGTTCGCGCAGCGCAGCAGGGTCACCGTGGCGTCGGGCCGGCGGCGCGCGAAGCCGCGCACGTAGCCCTCCACCTCCGCGACGTCCTTCGCGTAGCCGGTGCGCGGGGGACGCCGGGGCTCCATGTCCTCGGTGAACATCGCGGGGTCGCGGCTGCTCGCGCCGTACGCGGTCGTCGACGACTTCACGACGAGGTGGCGCACGCTCTCGGCCTTCTGGCAGGCGGCGAGGAGCTGCATCGTCCCGATGACGTTGAGCTCCTTCATCGTGCCGCGCGCGCCGGCGGAGCCGGGGGTGGCGATGACGCTCATGTGGACGACGGTGTCGACGTCCTCCCGCGCGATCACCTTGGCGATCACCGGGTTCCGGATATCAGCGCGCACGAAGGTGACGTCACCCAGGTCCCCGCGGGGAGGGATGACGTCGACGCCGATCACCCGATCGACCCCGGGGTCGTTGGCGAGCGTGCGCGCGAATGTCCGACCGAGGTCGCGAGAGACCCCGGTGACCAGGACCGTGCGGCCGGCGCCCATCCCAACTCCTCAGGACCAGGCCGGTGCGCACGCGCGCACCGGCGACGGCAGGCTGGTGTGCCCGACGAGCCTTACTTGCCGAGCTTGCGACGCTGGACGCGCGTCTTCTTCAGCAGCTTGCGGTGCTTCTTCTTCGCCATGCGCTTGCGGCGCTTCTTGATGACAGAACCCACGTGGAACCTCTCCGGAGCGCCGGACGAGGCTCGTCCGGCGGTACGTACGACGCCCCGGGCAGGTCCCGGAGCACCGGGCCAGCCTATCGGGCAGGGCACAGGCGAGGTGAATCAGCGGCTGCGGTGGGATGAAGATCGCATCACGGTGCTCGGGCACCGTTGCAGGCCGCCGACTGCCCCGCCGCCGTACGCTGGCCCCGAAGGACCGCACCGAGGAGGGATGCAGCCGTGTCGTCCGGGGCCACCTCGCCGGTCGTGGAGCCGACACCGGCCGCGACCGCCTTCGTGGACCTCCTCGACGCCGGCCGCACCGACGAGGCGACGCAGGTGCTGGACCTCTCGACCGGCCAGAAGTGACCTCTCGACCGGCCAGAAGCGACGTCTCGACCGGCCGGAAGTGACTACTCGACGGGCCGGAAGTGACTACTCAACGAGTCAGGACCGACCACTCGAGCGAGGCCCCGACCGCCGACATCGGACGCTGGCCGTGCCCGGCACAGCCCGCCGTCAGGGCCCGGAGGTTTCGAGGCTCGGCCGCGGGCGGCCTCGCACCTCAACCACCGGGAGCAGGCGACGCGCTCGCGCCACCTGCGCACGCCTTGACGCCAGGCGAACCCAGCCACCTGCCGGAGCCAACTGCGCGCGCGGCAGCGCGGCGCCCAGCGGCGACGCGCTCGCGCTATCCAGCGGAGTAGAAGGACTTGCGGAGGTACTCGTTGACGTCGTCCTCGGTGACCCGGAACGACCGGCCGACCCGCACCGCGGGCAGCTCGCCGTTGTGGACCAGTCGGTAGACGGTCATCTTGGAGACCCGCATCACCGAGGCGACCTCGGCGATCGTCAGGAACTTGGGGTCCGGTAGGGACTCGGGACGCTCGCGCGATGTAGGAGCCATGACAACCCACGCTTTCTGCGCGTCCGTCACCGCCTTCCCCAGCTGTGAACCCTGCGGACGCCTCTGCGTGAGAATAGGGCCGGATGTGACTCGTGGGGAAGAGTTTGATCAGAGAAACTTTTGAGTTGCGGCGTGTCGGCTTGACCCC
>NZ_VLJQ01000132.1:42483-85735 GCF_007829375.1 Nocardioides sp. J9
GCTCGCCATGACGATCCAGGCCCTGCTCCTCGACCTGGACGACACGCTGGTGGACCACCGTGGCGCGGCCGAGCGCGGCGTGCGCACGTGGCTCAGCGGGCTGGGCCTGGCGGAGACGCCGGCGCAGCTGGAGGAGCTCGTCGAGCGGTGGTTCGTGCTGGAGGCGCGGCACTACGAGCGCGCCCAGCGGCGGGAGCTGACGTACCTCGAGCAGCGCCGGGTGCGGATCCGCGAGTTCCTGCCGGGGTGGGACCTCGCCGACGACGCGCTGGCCGACGACGTGTTCGCGGGCTTCCTGGGCTGCTACCAGGCGGCGTGGCGGGCGTTCGACGACGCGGCGGCCACGATCGAGCGGGCGCTGCGGGCCGGGGTGCCGGTCGGCATCCTCACCAACGGCGACCAGGCGATCCAGACCGAGAAGCTGCGCCGCACCGGCCTGCTGCGCCCCGACGTGCCGGTGTTCGCGTCCTCCGGCCTGCCGGCGGCGAAGCCGGACCCGCGCTCCTACCTCGCCGCGTGCGAGCGGCTGGGGTCGGCGCCGGCGCGGACACTGATGGTCGGCGACTCGCTGCGCCACGACGTCGTCGGGGCGCGTGACGCCGGCCTGCAGGCGCGCCTGCTGGACCGCTACGGGCGCTACAGCGGCCGCCGGGCGGTGCCGGGCGTGGTCGCGCTGCGCGGGCTGGCCGAGCTCGACTGGCCCGCCGCAGCGGCGAGCTGACCCCGGTCGCCGCCGGGGCGGGGACTCAGGAGCCGAGCTCGGCGGAGCGGTCCCGGGCGGCCTCGAGCGCGGCGAGGAAGGCCGCGCGCACGCGGTGCACCTCGAGCTCGCGCAGCGCGGCGGCCGTCGTACCGCCCGGCGAGGTGACCTGCTCACGGAGCACGGCGGGGTGCTCGTTGGTCTCGCGCAGCATCGCCGCGGACCCGACGAGGGTCTGCACGGCCAGCTCGTGCGCGGTGGTGCGCGGCAGGCCGAGGTGCACGCCGGCCTCGATCATCGCCTCGACGACGAAGAAGACGTAGGCCGGGCCGGAGCCGCTGATCGCGGTGACCGCGTCCTGCTGCTTCTCCGGCACCCGTACGACGCGGCCGACCGAGCTCATCAGCGCCTCGGCCTCGGCGAGGTGGTGGTCCTCGCAGTGGGAGCCGGGCGAGATGGCGGCCATGCCCTCGTCGACGAGGGCGGGGGTGTTCGGCATGACCCGGACGACCGCGATCCCGGACGGGACGTGCGACTCGATGAAGGAGGTGGTGATGCCCGCGGCGAGCGAGACGATCAGCTGGCCGGGGCGCAGCGCGGGGCCGATCTCGCCGAGCACGTCGGCCATGTCCTGTGGCTTGACGACCAGGAGCACGGTGTCGGCCTCGGCAGCGGCGGCGACGTCGGGGACCACCGGCACGCCGTACTTCTCGACCAGCTCGGCGGCGCGCTCGGCGCGCTTCTCGACGACGACGAGGTCGTCGGCGCTGCGGCCGGCGCGGATCAGGCCGGAGAGGAGGGTCTCCCCCATCACGCCAGCACCGATGACGGCGGTGCGCTTGCTCACTGCGGCAACTCACTCACTTCTTGGGGACCAGGGACGTCAGGAAGGGTGACAGGTTCCGGGGATGCTCCGCCAGTCGTCGGGCGACGTGGCCGTACCACTGCGGTCCCCACGGGAGGTGGACCCGGACCCGCTCCCCGGTCGCGACCAGCCGGCGCACCTCGGCCGGTCGGGCGTCGTAGGGCAGCTGCAGGTCGTAGGTGCCGGGCGCGCGGCCGTAGCGGCTGGCGAGGGCGATGGCGATCTCGACCAGACGCGGGTCGTGGGTGGCGACGACCGGGTGGCCCCCGCCGTCGAGGAGCACCTTGAGACACCGCACCCACGCCCGATCGAGCTCGGCGGGGTCGGTGATCGCGACGTCGGCCGGCTCGTCGCGGGCGCCCTTGGCGAGCAGGACGCGGCTGCGCAGCACGACCCCGGTGTCCGGGAAGTCGGCGCGNCCGCACCCACGCCCGATCGAGCTCGGCGGGGTCGGTGCTGCCGGCACCGGCGAGCGCGCGGCAGTCGTCCTCGGTACGCCGCAGGTGCGCGCGCAGCACGACCCCGGTGTCCGGGAAGTCGGCGCGAAGGGCGCCGAGAAGCGCGAGCACGACGTCCGTCGAGGCGTGGTCCTCCGAGTCGAGGGTGACCGTGACCCCGGCACGGGCCGCGGTCCGGCAGACCTGGCGGGCGTGGGTGAGGGCCAGCGCCTCGCCGCCCGGGAGGTGCAGCCCGACCGCCGCCGGCCGCAGGACGACGTCGACCTGCGCACCGAGGCCGGCGTCGGCGACGCGGTCCAGCAGCACCCGGTGTTCCTGCGCGACCGCCCTCGACCCGGCCTCGTCCCGCGCGTCGCGGCCGAGGTGCGCGACGGTACAGGCGAGGCCGTCGGCAGCGAGCTGCCCGGCCACGGCGACCGCCTGCCTGACGTCCGCGGCCGGCACGAACGCTCGCACGACGGGCGCCGGGACGGGCACCGCGGAGGCGACGGACTCCGCGACGGCGCTGCGCGACAGCGCCCGCAGGGCACTGCGCACAGGTCTCATGTCCCCGAATCTACGGGGGTTCCGCACCTCCCGGTCACTCGGTACGACGTCGCAGGGTCGCCGCCCCGAGGGCGAGTGCCGCGACGGCGAAGGCGGCGACGACACCGATGTCGCGCCACACCTGCCCGGTGGCGCTGGTCGTCGCCAGCTGCTCCATCGCGTCGACCGCCCAGGACAGCGGCATCACGTCCGAGACCACCTCGAGCACCCGCGGGAGGTCCTCCCGCGGGACGAGCAGCCCGCAGAGCAGGATCTGCGGGACCACGACCGCCGGCAGGAACTGCACGGCCTGGAACTCGGTGCGCGCGAACGCCGAGACGAACAACCCGAGCGCCGTGCCCAGCACGGCGTCGGCGACGCCCACCACCCCCAGCAGCACCGCCGGGCCGCGGACGTCGAGGTCGAGCAGCGTGAGCGCCACCGTGGCGGCGATCGCGGCCTGCAGGGCGGCGACCGCGCCGAAGGCCAGGGCGTAGCCGCCGAGCAGGTCGAGGCGACCCATCGGCATGGTGAACAACCGCTCCAGCGTGCCGCTCGACCGCTCGCGCAGGGTGGTGATGCTGGTGACCAGGAACATCACGAAGAACGGGAAGATCGCCAGCAGGGCCGGGCCGATCCGGTCGAACACCAGCGGCGTCGCCTCGAAGATCCACCACAGCAGCGCCTGCAGCAGGCACGGCAGCACCAGCAGCATCGCCAGCGTGCGGTGGTCGCGGCGCAGCTGCGTGAGCACCCGGGCGGCGACGGCGAGCGTGATCCGTGGTGTCACCGCGCACCACCCGCCCGCTCGACGAGCGCCAGGAACGCGCTCTCCACGTCGCTGGCGCCGACCCGTGCCTTGATCGCCGACGGCGTGCCCTGCGCGATGATCCGGCCCTCGCGCATCAGCAACAGCTCGTCGCACCGCTCGGCCTCGTCCATGACGTGGCTGGAGACGAGCACGGCCGTGCCGGACGCCGCGACACGGTGGAAGAGCGCCCACAGGTCCCGTCGCAGCACCGGGTCGAGCCCGACGGTCGGCTCGTCGAGCACCAGCACGTCCGGTCGTCCCAGCAGCGCGACCGCCAGCCCGACACGGGAGCGCTGCCCGCCGCTGAGCCGGTGGACGACGTGGTCACGGTGGGAGGTGAGGTCGACCTCGGACACGGCCTCGTCGACGCTGCCGGCCGGCCGGCCGAGCACCCGGGCGAAGAAGCGGAGGTTCTCGGCGACCGTCAGGTCGTCGTACACGCTGGAGGACTGGGTCTGGTAGCCGACCCGGTCGCGCAGCGGCGCGCTCCCGGCAGGCTCGCCGAGCACCGTGACGCTGCCGCCCGCGACCCGCTGCACGCCGACGATGCTGCGCAGCAGCGTCGACTTGCCGCACCCGGACGGGCCGAGCAGCCCGGTGACGCCGGGACCCACGGCGAGGTCGAGGCCGTCGAGCACCACCCGCCCGCCGCGTACGACGCGGAGGCCGATGGTCGTGACGACGGCTCCCTCCACGCCGGCCCCAGCCTCAGGCTCCGTGCGCGGGGCGGGCGACCTGCTCCCCGGTGTCCGCGGCACCGGCGGTGAGGTGCTCGATCGCGAACTCCAGCGACTCCCGCAGGTCCGCCTCCCGCTCCTCGCGGGTCGTGCAGCGGCGGGTGTTGATCTCGAGGACCACCTCGCCGGCGAACCCGGTGCGCGCCAGGTGCTGCAGGAAGTCCGCCGCGCCGGTGGTGCCGCGCCCGGGGACGAGGTGCTCGTCCTTCGCGGAGTCGGTGCCGTCGGTGAGGTGGACGTGGCGCAGCCGCGGGCCGAGCTGCCCTCCCCGGGCTCCTCCGCGACGTGCGGCTCCTCGTTCAGTGCGCTGCCTTCCCGCGCGGGCCGAGCCGCTCGGCCATCGCGACCACGTCGTCGCGCGCGATCGCCGCGTGGGACAGGTCGATCGTGGCGTTGGCGTAGGGCTCGGTGGAGGGGTCCCAGCCCGGCTGGTACATCTGCATCTGCCGGCGGGACGTCCGCCAGGGGTACATGTTCTCGACGGCGAAGGCGATGCCCGAGGACTCCTCGAGCGCCGCGATGCCGTTGACGAAGTCGCGGGCGTACTCGCGCTGCCAGCGGAACGGCGGGTGCACGACGACGACCTCGGCGCCGACCGCGCCGGCCATCGCGGCCGACCGCTCGAGCTTGCCCCACGGCTCGACGCCCCAGACCCGTTGGGTGAAGAGCAGGCAGGGTGCGTGGACCGCGCTGACCGGGAGCTGGTGGTGCTCGGAGAGCTGGCGCACGGCGTCGACCTGCTGGGAAAGCGCGTCGATGCCGACCATCACCTCGACGGCCTCGTAGCCGACCTCGGCGGCCCAGCTGAAGGCGTGCGCGGTGGACTCGGGGTAGACCGAGCTCGTCGACAGCCCGATCCGCGGGCGGCGTGCGGCAGCGGTCATGGCTCGTCGGTGACGCTCAGCTGGTCGATGCGCTCGAGGATGACGCCCTCCCGCAGCGCCCACGGGCAGATCTCGAGCTCGGGCAGGTCGAAGATGTCCATGCACGCCTCGGCGACCAGGGCGCCCGGCACGATCTGGTGCGTGCGGCTGGGCGAGACGCCGGGCAGGTCGGCCAGCTCCTGCGGCGACATCGCCACCAGCTTGGGGATCCAGCCGCGCAGCTCGGCGAGCGGCAGGGTCCGCGGCACCAGCGGGCCGTCGCCGGACGGTGCTGCGCCGCAGATCCGGGCGAGGGAGCGGAAGGTCTTCGACGTGGCGGAGGCGCGGTGGGTGGTCCCCGCGCGCAGGAGGTGCCCGGCGTCGCGGGCTATGTCGGTGCGGATCCGGCGGCGGATCGCGCGCAGCCGCTCCTCGTCGAGCGGCTCGGCGAACTCGGCCCGGGCCAGCCGGGCCGCACCCAGCGGCAGGGACCAGGCGACGTCGGGCCGCTCGTCGGCGCCTGCGGCGATCTCGAGCGAGCCGCCGCCGATGTCGAAGACGGCGAGCCGGCCGGCGGACCAGCCGAACCAGCGGCGCACGGCGAGGAAGGTCAGGCGCGCCTCGTCCTCGCCGGACAGCACCTCGATCTGCACGCCGGTCTCGCGCTGCACGCGGGCCAGCACGTCCTCGGAGTTGCCGGCGTCGCGCACCGCGGAGGTCGCGAACGGCAGCATCTCCTCGCAACCCTTCTCCTCCGCGACCCGCAGCGCCTTCGCGGTGAACGCGGACAGCGCCGCGACGCCCGTCGACGACACGTCACCGGCGTCGTCGAGGTGCTCGGCGAGGCGCAGCGGCTCCTTGTAGGAGTACGCCGGCAGCGGGGCTGCGCCGCCGTGGGCATCGACCACGAGGAGGTGGCCGGTGTTGGAGCCGATGTCCAGGACGCCCAGGCGCATGCGTCCACGGTACTAGCGCCGGTGGGAGCGGGCATGCGGCGTGACGCGGGGGCTCGACTAGATTGGTCCGGTGCCAGAGGTGTCGCTCGACTTCCCCCGTGCGTGGGTCGAATTCGTCAACCCCGCCGACGAGGGCGAGGTGATCAAGGCCGACCTGACGTGGCTCACGTCGGCCTACACGTGCATCTTCGGCAGCGGTTGTGCCGGCATCTACGCCGACTCCCCCGACGTCGGCTGCTGCACGCTCGGCGCGCACTTCGCCGACAAGGAGGACGAGCGCCGGGTCGAGGCGTACGTCCAGCAGCTCACGCCCGCGCACTGGCAGGCCCACCCCGGCCGGCCGGTGAAGCGCAAGGACTGGGTGGAGAAGGACGAGGACGGCGAGCGGAAGACCCGCATGCACGTCGTCGACGGCCAGCGCTCGTGCGTGTTCGCCAACCGCCCCGGCTTCGAGGGCGGATCGGGCTGCGCGCTGCACGCGCTCGCGCTCGAGCAGGGCCGCAACCCGCTGGAGACCAAGCCGGACGTGTGCTGGCAGCTGCCGATCCGTCGTACCTTCCGCGAGGTCGAGCGGATGGACGGCACGTCGTACGTCGAGGTGACGATCACCGAGTACGACCGCCGGGGCTGGGGCCCGGGCGGCCACGACCTCGACTGGTACTGCTCGGGCAACACCGAGGCGCACGTCGCCGTCGAGCCGCTCTACGTCACCAACGAGCCGGAGCTGGTCGAGCTCATCGGCCGCAAGGCGTACGACGAGCTGGTGCGTCACTGCGAGGCGCACCTGCGCTCCCGCTCGGCCCTCGCGCTGCACCCCGCCGACCCGCGCTGACGCGCGCCGGCGCCCGTCGGGGCGCGCCCCGTCGCCGGGTTCCTCGCTGTCGGCACATCTCGACGTCAAGAGACCAGCACCCCGGATGCACGTTCCGGGCGCGATGAGCACAGAATGTCCACATGCGCCTGGACCACCTCTCCTACGCGGCCGGACCCGACGGACTCGAGAGCACGGCCGAGCGCCTGGGCTCTGCGCTCGGGTGCGAGTTCGCCGACGGCGGTGTCCACCCCCGCTTCGGGACGCGCAACATGATCCTCCCGCTGACGGACAAGACCTACATCGAGGTCGTCGAGGCGCTGGACCACCCGGCGTCCGACAAGGCGCCCTTCGGCCAGGCCGTCAAGGCCCGCTCCGGGCTCGGCGGCGGCTGGCTCGGCTGGGCCGTGGCCGTCCCGGACATCACGGTCATCGAGGAGCGCCTCGGCCGCCCGGCCGTCCCCGGCTCGCGGCACCGCCCCGACGGCGTGGAGCTGCGCTGGCGCCAGATCGGCATCAACGGCCTCATCGCCGACCCGCAGCTGCCGTTCTTCCTGCAGTGGGACGACGTCGACCTGCACCCCTCGCACGGCGCCGACGGCACCGTGTCGCTGGCGGGCATCGAGATCGCGGGCGACCCGCAGCGGGTCAGCGAGTGGCTCGGCGAGACCGTCGAGGCGCCGCTGGAGGACGTGAAGGTGGAGTGGGTGGCGCCGCACGGCACCCCCGGCATCCTCGCCGCCCAGGTCCTCACCCCCAACGGCGTCGTCCGCATCTGACCCACCCGCGGTGAAGCCGGTCCGGGGAGCGATCCCCAGCCCGAACATCTGGAACCACACCGCGACCTACGAGCTCGAGAACCGGGCCGCCGACCCCGACGGGCGGCTGTGGGCCGCGATGGAGGCCCGCGCCGACTGGAGCGGTCGCGTCGTGCTCGACCTCGGCTGCGGCACCGGTTTCCACCTGCCCCGCTTCGCCGAGCAGGCCTCGTCGGTCGTCGGCGTCGAGCCGCACCCCGGCCTGGCCCGGCTCGCCCAGCGCCGGCTGCGCTCACGCGGCGTCACCAACGCAGAGGTGCGCGTCGGCGCCGCGCAGGAGGTGCCGCTGCCGGACTCCTCCGTCGACGTCGTGCACGCCCGCTGGGCCTACTTCTTCGGTCGGGGCTGCGAGCCCGGCCTCGCCGAGCTCGAGCGGGTGCTGCGGCCCGGCGGCGTCGCGCTGGTCATCGACAACGACGGGTCACGCTCGACTTTCGGGGCCTGGTTCCGCCGCGGCTTCCCGCACCTGGACCCGCCCGCGGAGACCGAGCGGTTCTGGAGCATGCGCGGGTGGACCCTCGACCGCGTCGACATGGGCTGGCGCTTCGAGGACCGCGCCGACCTCGAGGCCGTGGTGCGGATCGAGTTCAAGCCGGACGTCGCCGACGAGATCATCCGTCACCACGAGGGCCTCGAGGTCGACTACGCGGTCAACCTCTGGTCGCGGGCCTACTGATCAGCAGGCCCGCGACCGGGCAGGGACCGACGGTCACTGCACGGCGTCGAGCGCGTCGACCACGCCCTCGCCGTAGTAGCTGTTCTCCGCCGCGGTGCCCACGCACGGCGCGCCGGCGGTGGCCGCGACGCAGTCGTGGTCGTCGGCCTGGGCGCGCAGCGTGGCGACCATCTGCTCCGGTGTCCAGCCCGGGTGCACCGACTTCATCAGGGCCAGCACGCCGGCGACGTGCGGCGAGGCCATCGACGTCCCGGACTTCAGGCCGTACCCGTTGCCGGTCACGACGGTCGAGAGGATCCGTGAGCCCGGGGCGGCGACGTCGATGACGCCGAGGCCGCGGTTGCTGAAGCTCGAGAGCCGGTTGTCCAGGGACCCGGCCGGGAACCGCTCGAGCGAGGAGACGGTGACGACGCCGTCGAGCTCCGTCGGGATGTCGCGGCAGCCGCTGTTGATGGTGCGGGCGACGGGGGTGCCGTCGTTCGGGCTGCTGTTGTTGGTCGTCTTGCTCGACAGGTCGTACGCCGAGTTTCCGGCCGCAGCCGCGTGGACGACGCCCTGGTCGGTGGCCCAGGCGACCGCGCGGCGTACCGCCTCCATGGCGGCGGCCTGGTCGGGCTGGTCGTTGCACCAGAACTCGAACGGGTCGACGTAGTAGCTGTTGTTGGTCACGTCCATGCCGTGCTGGCCGGCCCAGACGAACCCGCACACGGCGTACTCCGGGTAGATGTAGCCGTCGTTGTTGACCACCTTGACCGAGGCCATCCGCACGCCGGGCGCGACACCGACGATGCCGGTGCCGTTGCGCGCGGCGCCGATGGTGCCGGCGACGTGGGTGCCGTGGTCACTGGTGGTGGGGTGCCAGCCGGTCGCCGAGGTGTCGGGCCGGCCCGCGTCGGAGCAGTTGACCGAGCTCGCCACGTCGATGTTGGCGGCCAGGTCCGGGTGGTCGGGGTCGATGCCGCTGTCGAGGACGCCGACGAGCACGTCGCGCGAGCCGTCGGTGACCTCGTGGGCCTGGTCGGCCTTGATCATCGCGAGGTCCCACTGCTCGGACTCACGCGGGTCGGGGACGACCGCGAGGGTGGCCTCGGTGCCGGTGGTGTCCTGCGCGCGGTCGGCCTTCGCGCCCTTGACGGCCGTGCGCAGCTGGCCCTTCCCGGGACCCCACGGCGCCTGCACGCCCTCGGGCGTGCCCTCGCTGACCGGGACGGTGCGGGTGGCGCCGACGGACTCGAGCGCGTTGCCGGCGGCGCGGCGCACGTCAGCGCGGAAGGCGGCGCGGTCGCTGTGCGCGACGACGACGCCGACCTGGGGCCAGGTCTGGACGACGACGCCGCCGGCCTGCCGGACCGCGCGCTCGACCAGGCGGGTCTGGCCCGGGTTGGCGTGCTTCGCGTTGAGCACGTACGACGACACGACCCCGTCCGGGGTGCTGATCGGGACCGGGGTCGAGACCGGCTCGTCAGCCGGGGCCGCGGTGGCTCCGCTGGTGGTGACCGCCAGGCCGGCCACGGTGAGGCCGGTCGCGACGGAGAGGGCGGCGGCACGCAGCCGCCGGGTACACAAGGACATCGAGGATCCTCCCGAGAAGTGGCGCAGGTCTTCCTGCGCCGCACATCCTCACACGGAGGTCTGCCGGATGGCGAGGGTCGGCGCGAGAAGGACTTCGCGTGTCGGGCGACCGGTCGCCGAGAGCACGTCGACGAGCGCAGCGACCAGCTCGACCGCCACCTGCTCCAGCGGCTGGCGGACCGAGGTCAGGCCCATGACCTGGGCGACCTGGGAGTCGTCGAAGCCCACGACGGCCACGTCGCTCCCGGCGCGCAGCCCACGGTCGCGGAGCGTGTGCAGCACGCCGACGGCGAGGGTGTCCGACGCGCAGACGAACGCCGTCGGCCCGGTCGCGTCGAGCAGGCGGGCCGCCGCCCCGCGCCCGGCGTCGACGGTGTCCGGCACCGCGGCCTCGAGCCCGGCGGTGGCCAGGCCGTGGCCGGTCATCGACCGGTACCACCCGGCCCGCCGGTCCTCGCCGATCCGCGAGCCGGGCTCCCACCCGAGCCAGGCGATCCGCTCGTGGCCGAGCTCCCGCACGTGGTCGGTGGCCGCCGCGACACCGGCCGCACCGTCGACGTCGACCCACGGGTGCGTCGCGTCCGGGTCGTCCCACGGGCGGCCGAACGCCACGAACGGAGCCCGTCGCCGGGTGAGCTCGACGGTCTGCGGGTTGCCCAGGTAGGTGTCGGTGACGACGAAGGCGTCCACGGAGGTGGAGCGGAACAGGTCGTCGTACCCGCCGAGGGGGTCGGGGACCTCGCCCTCGGCGACGGGGCCGCCGGAGAACAGCAGCACGTGGTAGCCGACCTCGCGGGCGGCCTCGACGAGCGCACGCACGAAGCGGTCCATGGCCATGTTGGCGGTGAACTCCTGCGCGGGCATGAGGCGCAGGCCGACCAGCCGCGAGGTGCGGGTACGCAGGTGGCGGGCCGCCTGGTTGGGCGTGTAGCCGAGTCCCTCGATCGCCTCCATGACCCGGGCGAGCGTGTCGGCCCGGAGCAGGTCCGGGTTGTTGATCGCGTTGGACACGGTCTGGCGGGAGACACCGGCACGTTCGGCGACGTCGGCCAGGGTGGCCGGCGGGCGGGGGTTCTCCACAGCCGAGATCCTGCCACGCCGGGGCCCTGCCACGGATCTGTCGGAGCCGTGCCCTACGGTCAGGGTCATGGCCTCTTCGAAAGCACGTTCGAACTACCGCTGCGGCGAGTGCGGCTGGACCACCGCCAAGTGGGTCGGCCGCTGCGGCGAGTGCCAGGCGTGGGGGACGGTCGAGGAGGTCGCCGCCGCGGCGACGGCCGGCAGCAGCCGCACGTCGGCCGCCCCGGTCACCCGCAGGGCGGTGCCGATCGGGCAGGTGCCCGCCCAGCACGCCGTGCACGAGCACTCCGGGGTGCCCGAGCTCGACCGGGTCCTCGGCGGCGGCTTCGTCCCCGGCGCGGCGGTGCTGCTCGCCGGCGAGCCGGGCGTCGGCAAGTCGACGCTGCTGCTCGAGGTCGCCGCGCGCACGGCGAAGCGGTCGGTGCGCACCCTCTACGTCACCGGCGAGGAGTCCGCCGCCCAGGTCCGCCTGCGCGCCGACCGGACCGACGGCATCCACGACGAGCTCTACCTCGCTGCCGAGACCGACCTCGGCGCCGTGCTGACCCACATCGACCAGGTCCGCCCGACAATGATCGTCATCGACTCGGTGCAGACCATCGGCGCGGCCGAGGTCGACGGCGTGCCCGGCGGCGTCACCCAGGTCAAGGAGGTCGCGCAGGCGCTGGTGCGGATGGCCAAGAGCCGCGACATCACGGTGGTGATGATCGGCCACGTGACCAAGGACGGCGGGATCGCCGGACCCCGCGTGCTCGAGCACCTCGTCGACGTCGTGCTGCACTTCGAGGGCGACCGCAACTCCCGCTTCCGGATGGTCCGGGCGGTCAAGAACCGCTTCGGCCCGGTCGACGAGGTCGGCTGCTTCGACCTCGGCCCCGACGGCATCCGTCCGGTCGAGGACCCCACCGGGATCTTCACCGAGCGCCACCACGGCCGGGTCCCCGGCACCTGCGTCGCGGTGACCATGGAGGGCCGCCGCCCCCTGCTGGCCGAGGTCCAGGCGCTGGTCACCCTCTCCCCCGCCGAGCGACCGCGGCGCACCACGTCGGGCCTCGACGGCTCGCGGCTGGCGATGATCCTCGCCGTCCTCCAGCAGCACTGCGGCATCAAGCTGCACCAGCACGACGTGTTCGCCTCCACCGTCGGCGGAGCCCGGCTCACCGACCCCGGCAGCGACCTCGCCGTGGCCGTGGCACTGGCCTCCTCGACGTTCGTGAGCGCACCGCCGGCGGGCGTGGTCGCGATGGGCGAGATCGGCCTGTCGGGCGAGCTGCGCCGGGTGCGCGACCTGCCCCAGCGCATCGCCGAGGCCGCGCGGCTCGGCTTCGAGATGGCCGTCGTGCCGGCCGACCCCGGTCGGGCCGCTGGCGACCGCCGTCCCGCGCGGGACCGGGAGGTCGAGGGCATGCGGGTGATCGAGGCGCCCGACGTGATCTCCGCCCTGCGCCTGCTCAACCTCGACCGCCGCACCAAGCACGCGCTGGAGGTCGTCGACGGGGCGGAGTGAGGGCCGATCCCGGCCGGCCGACAGCCCCGACGCCGATTTCTTCACCTTCTCCTGCGAGACCGCCGGACGTTCGGCGCCTCCCGGACCCCGTGCGCGGATAAGGTACGAGCGTCCGTCCCGGCGAGAGAGGAGCGCGAGTGGTCACGTCGGCCGATCCCCGACTGCGCGAGACCCTTGCGCGGATCGCCCCTGGCACGCCGCTGCGCGACGGCCTGGAGCGCATCCTGCGCGGGCGTACGGGCGCGCTCATCGTCATCGGGCAGGACCGGCTGGTCGACAGCCTCTGCACCGGCGGCTTCGAGCTCGACGTGCCGTTCACGGCCACCGGCCTGCGCGAGCTGGCCAAGATGGACGGCGCGATCATCATCGACGGGAGCCTCACCCGGATCATCCGCGCCGCGGTGCACCTGATGCCGGACCAGTCGATCCCCTCCGAGGAGACCGGCACCCGCCACCGCACCGCCGACCGTGTCGCCAAGCAGACCGGACACCCGGTCATCTCGGTCTCGCAGTCGATGCAGATCATCGCGGCGTACGTCGGCGAGACCCGCCACGTGCTCGAGGACTCCGGCCAGATCCTGTCCCGCGCCAACCAGGCGCTCGCGACCCTCGAGCGCTACAAGCTGCGCCTCGACGAGGTCTCCAGCACGCTGTCCGCCCTCGAGATCGAGGACCTCGTCACCGTCCGCGACGTCGCCGTCGTCGCCCAGCGGCTCGAGATGGTCACCCGCATCGCCCGCGAGATCGAGGACTACGTGCTCGAGCTCGGCACCGACGGCCGCCTGCTCGCCCTCCAGCTGGAGGAGCTGGTGACCGGCGTCGACACCGAGCGCGAGCTGGTCATCCGCGACTACGTCCCCTCCCGGCGCCGCAGCCGCGAGCCGGAGGAGCTGCTGTCCAAGCTGGAGCAGCTCTCCGCCACCGACCTCGTCGACCCGTCCGCCGTCGCGAAGGTGCTCGGCATCGGCACCGGCGAGCACCTCGACGGCGCCGTCGCGCCCCGTGGCTACCGGCTGCTCACCAAGGTGCCGCGGCTCCCGGCCAACGTCGTCGAGGGTCTGGTCGACCACTTCGGCACCCTGCAGAAGCTGCTCTCCGCCGGCATCGACGACCTGCAGGCCGTCGAGGGGGTCGGCGAGCTGCGCGCCCGCAGCGTCCGCGAGGGCCTGAGCCGGCTCGCGGAGTCGACGATCCTCGAGCGCTACGTCTGAGCGCTCCGCCCCGGCGGGGCCGGCCTAGTTGACCGGCTTCTTCGGCTTCTTCGTCGCCGTGCCCTTCGGCTTCGCGGTCCCCGTGGACTCGGGCGTCACCTCGACGGTCCGCGGCGCGGGCCGCACGAGCTCGAAGTCGGCGGCGGCCGGCTCCCCACCCAGCGCGGCGGCGGAGATCGTGTACTCCCCCGGCATGACCCACGCCGTGCGGCGCGCGCACCGCGCGGCCGACTCGCGGGCGTTCCAGGTCATCTCCACGACGGTGGCGACCGCACGGCGCACGACCACGCTCTGGTCGGGTACGACGCGGGGGCAGTGCTGGGTCGTCCAGAGCACGCGCGAGCCGTCGGCGATCCGGACCGAGACGCTGCTGCGGGAGACCTGCCAGGTGCAGGCCTCGGACTCGGTGGTCCTCAGCGACAGCCGGACCCGGACGTCGTGGCCGGCCTCGGCCGGTTTCGGGACGACCGGAGTCACGGTGACGTCGGCGGCCTGGCAGGTGCCCTGGGGGGCGGCCAGCGTCGGGGAGGCCGAGGCGGTCCCGCCGCGACGGGGGGTGGCCTCCGAGGCCGACTCCTCCTCGGCGCCGGCGGTCACGGTGCCGGTGGCCTCGACCCGGGCCGCGGCCTGCTCGGCGCCCGCGGCGTCCTCGGAGCTACCGTCGCTGCTGCCGGTGAGCCACCGCGCGATGACGAACACGACCGCGAAGGCGGTGCCGAGCACGAAGACGCGCCGGCGCCAGTAGACGCTGGCCGGCAGCGGACCACGCGTCGTCCGGCCCCGGGCGGGGGCAGGTCGACGGGGTGCGGCGGGCATGGCACGACGGTAGTCAGCGTGCGCCCGTCAGCCGGGCTGACCCGCCGGGGTGGACCCGAAGTCGGCGGACGTCACACCGCTGGCGACAATGGCTCGCGATGACCCCCGACCCCGCCGCCAGCCTCGTCGAGCCGATCCTGCGCTGGTACGACGAGCACGCGCGCGACCTGCCCTGGCGCCGTCCCGAGGCGTCGGCGTGGTCGGTCCTGGTCAGCGAGTTCATGCTCCAGCAGACACCGGTCGTGCGGGTGCTCCCCGTGCACAAGGCCTGGCTGCAGCGCTGGCCCACCCCGGCGGACCTCGCGGCCGAGGCCCCGGGCGAGGCGGTCCGTGCGTGGGGCCGGCTCGGCTATCCCCGCCGCGCCCTGCGCCTGCACGCCGCGGCGACCGCGATCAGCGAGCAGCACGACGGGCAGGTGCCGGCGTCCTACGACGAGCTGCTCGCGCTGCCCGGCGTCGGCGACTACACCGCCGCGGCCGTCGCCGCCTTCGCCCACGGCCGGCGCCAGGTCGTGCTCGACACCAACGTGCGGCGGGTGCTCGCCCGCACCGTGACCGGCGTGGAGTTCCCGCCGCGCTCGGTCACGCGCGCCGAGCGCGACCTCGGCGCCGCCCTGCTGCCGGCCGACCCGCCCACCGCCGCCACCTGGTCGGTGGCGGTCATGGAGCTCGGTGCGCTCGTCTGCACCGCGGACCGGCCCCGCTGCGAGGCCTGCCCGGTGCGCGCCGCCTGCGCTTGGCAGCAGGCCGGCGCCCCGCCGTACGACGGACCGCCGCGCCCGGTCCAGGCCTGGGCCGGCACCGACCGCCAGTGCCGTGGTCGCCTCATGGCGGTGCTGCGCGATGCGCCGGGCGAGGTCACCCAGGCCCAGCTCGACGCCACCTGGGACGTCCCCGCCCAGCGCGAGCGCGCGCTCGCATCGCTCCTCGCCGACGGCCTCGTCGTGCGCACCCCCTCCGGCCGCTACGCCCTCCCCTGAGGGGTCGAGACGTCACCTCTGGCCTGTTGAGTGGTCATCTGTGGCCCGTCGAGTGGTCATCTGTGGCCCGTCGAGTGGTCACTTGTGGCGCTGCCGGGACCACCGGGGCAGGAACTGACGCTTCAACAGGCGACAAGTGACGTCTCGACGAGCCAGAAGTGACGTCTCGACAGGCCACAGGTGACGTCTCGACCGAGAAGCAGACCGGCCCGGACCCTCGGGTGGAGGGTCCGGGCCGGTACGGCGTCAGCCAGCGGTCAGCCAGCGAACAGTCAGCCGGGGGTCAGGCGGACTCGTTGTCGTCGGGAGCGATCTCCGCACCCTCGCCGGGGGAGTTGGTCTCGGCGACCGTCTCCAGCGGCGGGAGGTCGGGCAGGTCGCCCATCTTCTGGCCCGTGAAGGTGAAGGTCGCGGCGGGACCCTGGCCCTCGACGTCGACGAGCACGATCTGGCCGGGGCCGACCTCGCCGTAGAGCATCTTCTCGGCGAGGACGTCCTCGATCTCGCGCTGGACCGTGCGGCGCAGCGGCCGGGCGCCCAGGACCGGGTCGAAGCCCCGCTCGGCGAGCAGGTTCTTCGCGGGCTGGGTGAGCTCGAGCTTCATGTCGCGGTCCTTCAGGCGGACCTCCACCGCGGCGATCATGTTGTCGACCATCGCGATGATCTGCTCCTGCGTCAGCGGCGGGAACACGATGATCTCGTCGACGCGGTTGAGGAACTCCGGGCGGAAGTGCTGCTTGAGCTCCTCGGAGACCTTGCCCTTCATCCGCTCGTACGAGCCCGCCGCGTCACCGGCCTGGTTGAAGCCCAGGTTGATGCCCTTGGCGATGTCGCGCGTGCCGAGGTTGGTGGTCATGATGATGACGCAGTTCTTGAAGTCCACGACCCGGCCCTGGGAGTCGGTCAGGCGACCTTCCTCCAGGATCTGCAGCAGCGAGTTGAAGATGTCCGGGTGGGCCTTCTCGACCTCGTCGAAGAGGACCACGGAGAACGGCTTGCGGCGCACCTTCTCGGTGAGCTGGCCGCCCTCCTCGTAGCCGACGTAGCCCGGGGGGGAGCCGAAGAGCCGCGAGACGGTGTGCTTCTCGCCGAACTCCGACATGTCGAGCTGGATGAGCGCGTCCTCGTCGCCGAAGAGGAACTCGGCGAGCGTCTTGGACAGCCACGTCTTGCCGACACCGGACGGGCCGGCGAAGATGAACGAGCCGCCGGGACGCTTGGGGTCCTTCAGGCCGGCGCGGGTACGACGGATGGCCCGGCTCAGCGCCTTGACCGCCTCGTCCTGGCCGATGACGCGCTTGTGGAGCTCGTCCTCCATCTTGAGCAGTCGCGTGGACTCCTCCTCGGAGAGCTTGACGATCGGGATGCCGGTCGCCACGGCGAGCACCTCGGCGATCAGCTCCTCGTCGACCTCGGCGACCTCGTCCATGTCGCCCGAGCGCCACTGCTTCTCGCGCTCGGACTTCTTCAGGATGAGCTGCTTCTCCTCGTCGCGCAGGCGGGCCGCGGCCTCGAAGTCCTGCCCGTCGATCGCCGCCTCCTTGCGCTGGCGGACCTCGGCGATCTTGTCGTCGTACTCACGCAGGTCGGCGGGGGCCGTCATCCGGCGGATGCGCAGCCGCGAGCCGGCCTCGTCGATGAGGTCGATCGCCTTGTCCGGCAGGAACCGGTCGGAGATGTAGCGGTCGGCCAGCGTCGCCGCCGAGACCAGGGCCTCGTCGGTGATGGTGACCCGGTGGTGCGCCTCGTAGCGGTCGCGGATGCCCTTGAGCATCTCGATCGTGTCGGCGATCGACGGCTCGGGGACCTGGATGGGCTGGAAGCGGCGCTCGAGCGCGGCGTCCTTCTCGAGGTACTTGCGGTACTCGTCGAGGGTGGTCGCGCCGATGGTCTGCAGCTCGCCGCGGGCCAGCATCGGCTTGAGGATGGAGGCCGCGTCGATCGCGCCCTCGGCCGCGCCGGCACCGACGAGGGTGTGGATCTCGTCGATGAACAGCACGATGTCGCCGCGGGTGCGGATCTCCTTGAGCACCTTCTTGAGGCGCTCCTCGAAGTCACCGCGGTAGCGGGAACCGGCGACGAGCGCACCCAGGTCGAGGGTGTAGATCTGCTTGTCCTTGAGCGTCTCGGGGACGTTGCCCTTGACGATGTCCTGGGCGAGGCCCTCGACGATCGAGGTCTTGCCGACGCCGGGCTCACCGATGAGCACCGGGTTGTTCTTGGTGCGCCGCGAGAGCACCTGCATGACACGCTCGATCTGGGCGGCGCGACCGATGATCGGGTCGAGCTTGCCCTCACGCGCGTCCTGGGTCAGGTTGCGGCCGAACTGGTCGAGCACCAGCGAGGACGACGGGGCGTCGCTCCCGCTCGTGCTGCCGGAGGTGGCCGCGGCCGCGCCGGTCTCCTTGCCCTGGAAGCCCGAGAGCAGCTGGATGACCTGCTGGCGGACCCGGTTGAGGTCGGCGCCGAGCTTCTGCAGCACCTGGGCGGCGACGCCCTCGCCCTCGCGGATCAGGCCGAGCAGGATGTGCTCGGTGCCGATGTAGGAGTGGCCGAGCTGCAGCGCCTCGCGCAGGGACAGCTCGAGCACCTTCTTGGCGCGGGGGGTGAAGGGGATGTGGCCCGACGGCGCCTGCTGGCCCTGGCCGATGATCTCCTCGACCTGGGCGCGCACCGCCTCGAGGGAGATGTCGAGCGACTCGAGCGCCTTCGCGGCGACACCCTCGCCCTCGTGGATGAGGCCGAGCAGGATGTGCTCGGTCCCGATGTAGTTGTGGGAGAGCATGCGGGCCTCTTCCTGGGCCAGCACGACCACCCGGCGGGCTCGGTCTGTGAACCGCTCGAACATCTGCACGCTCCTCACACGTCCTGGGGTGTTCATCGGATACAACCCCGCGGCCAGCCTACGCGTTCCCCCGAGGACCTCCGCGGCTGTGCGCTGTGAGCGAACACCGGGGGTGGTCGGAGGGGCCCCAGCGGGTAGGGTCCGGTGCGTGCCCGAGCAGTTCCCCGCGCTGGACCCGAACGCGATCCTGCTCCACGTGGGCCCGCACAAGACGGGTACGACGGCGATCCAGGGGATGCTCGGCGAGGCCCGTCCCGCGCTCGCTGAGCACGGCGTCCTCTACCCCGGCAAGAGGTCGAACCACCACGACGAGGCCCGTGCCCTGCTGGGCCGGGCGTCCGGGTGGGCGGCCGACCAGGACGAGCTCCCGCCGGTGCACCGCTGGAACAAGCTGGCCCGGGCGGCACAGCGCGCCCCGGGGCGGGTGGTGATCAGCAGCGAGTTCTTCGGCCTGGCCCACGACGAGCACCGGGCGACCATGGTCGAGCAGCTCGGCGCGGACCGGCTGCACGTGCTGGTCGCGGCCCGCAACCCCGGCGCCATCGCCCTCTCCACCTGGCAGCAGGTGCTGCGCGACGGCAAGGGCGCCGGCCTCGACGACTGGCTGCAGCGCTCCTTCAAGCGGGAGGCGCCCGGCCCCGCGACGGCCGGCTTCTGGTGGTGGGCCGACGCAGCCAAGCAGGTCGAGCGCTGGGCCCGGGTGCTCCCGGCGGACCACATCCACGTCGTGGTGATCGACGAGGCCGACCGGACCCTGCTGCCGACGACCTTCGAGCAGCTGCTGGGCGTCCCGGCCGGCGTGATCGCGGGGGCCACCTCGCGCAGCCACAGCAACCGGAGCCTCACCGCACCGGAGGCCGAGCTGCTCCGCGCGGTGGTCGCCATCGCCCGCCCGGAGCTGACCTGGAAGCAGTTCTCCCTGCTCCTGCGCTTCGGCTACAGCCGACGCCTGGTCTCCTCCCGCACCCCGGCCGCCGACGAGCCGCGGATGACGCTGCCCGCGTGGGCGGTCGAGCAGGCCGACCGCGAGGCCGAGGCGATGGTCGAGCAGCTCGGCGCGAGCGGCGTCCACCTCATCGGCGACCTCGCCCACCTCCGCCAGGGCCGCACGGCCACCGAGCCCGTCACGGTGGACGCGGTGCCCGTCGAGCTCGCCGCCGAGGGCGTCACCGGCGTCGCGGTGGCCGCGGCCCGCCGGATCGAGGCCCTCGAGCAGCAGCTGGAGCAGCTGCGCGCCTCGCGTCCCGCCATCGACGACATCCCCACCCGCGACCTCGCCGCCCACCTGCGCCGGCGCGCCCTGCGCCGGGCCCGCCGCGGGGGCCGGACGGACGGACGCCGGCCGTGAGCCAGCCCGACCCGGTCACCCCGGTCACCCCGGTCACCCAGGACGTCCCGGAGGTGTCGGGCCGCCCGGTCACGGTGTCCGTGCTCGGGAGCTGCATCACCCGCGACAACTTCAACTCGCGGTTCAACCCCGACTACAAGCGCTGGTACCGCGTCGGCCCGACGACCAACCAGAGCTCGATGATCGCGCTGATGTCCCCGCCGGTCGACGAGCCGTGGGAGCCGGTGCAGGAGATGAAGCCGTACGGCCTCTGGAACGTCCGGTCCGACCTGTCCCGCGAGATCCTCACCCTGCTGCCGGAGGAGCAGCCGGACGTGGTGGTGCTCGACTTCTTCGGCGACGCCCACTTCGGCGTCGTGCGGCTGCCGGACGGCCGGTTCGTCACCGACAACCGCTGGCGGATCCACAAGACCGACCTGTACGAGCGGATCCTCGCCATGCCCGGCACCGAGCAGTTGTCGTGGGAGCAGGACGCGGACGGCTACTTCGGGCTGTGGGTCGAGGCGATGGACCGGTTCGCGGCGTACGTCGCCGACCAGCTCCCCGACACCCAGGTCGTCGTGCACTGGGGGTTCAACGCCGACGAGGTCGTCCCGAGCGGTGAGTCGACCCCGCGGCGGATGCCGTCCAGGCGCCGCCGTGCGGCGCGCAAGCGCAACGCGTTCTGGCGCCGCCTCAACGAGCACGCCTCCTCGGCGTACGGCTGGGAGAGCATCGACCTGTCCCGGGAGTACTACGTCACGCTCGACGACCACCCGTGGGGACCGATGGAGGTCCACTACACGCTGGACTACTACCCCCGGTTCCTCGCCGAGCTCGACCGGGTGGTCCTCACCCGCTCGGCTCCGGAGGAGGTCCGGGTCCTCGCCCGGGAGCTCCACGAGGCGGCCGCCGAGTACACCCGCGACACCGCCCGGTGGAGGATCGCGGCGCACGAGCACCAGCGGGCCCTGGCCGTCGAGCGCGAACGGCCCACCTGGAAGCGGGTGCTGCGCCCGCGCGGCCCCGGCGCTGCGCCGGTGCCCCCGGCCCCGCCCGCCGCCACGGCGACGCTGCTCGAGGCCCTGCGCGGTGCCGTCGACGACGACGCGTTCGCGCGGCTGTCGCGCCTGGCGACCACGGCCGAGGAGCACGTCCGCTGGCTGCGGGAGACCCCGCCGACGCTCAGCGCCGACTGACCCGCCCGAGCTCCTCGGGCACCCCGGGCTCGTCGTGCCACGGGTGCAGGTAGCGCCCGTCCTCGACCGGCACGCCGGGACCGTCGATCTGCGCGACCAGCCGGGCCAGGTCGTCGCGCCGGTCCTGCGCGACCAGCCAGCCCATCACCCGCTGCCCCGCCGGCAGGTCGACCTGCTCGAAGGGCACGGTCTCCTCGTTCCAGATGCCGAGCAGGCCCTCGCGCAGCATCACCCAGTACCGGTCGGGGTCCTCGGTGGACGGGGCGACGGCGGCGCGGAAGTGCTCCCACATGTCGATCGGCAGCACCTGGTGGTAGAGCGTGTCCAGCAGCACCGGGTTGCGGTGGGCGCGGACCCGGTCGAGGGTCATGTGCTTGGTGCGGATCCGGTCGTCGAGGTTGTCGAGCCGGCCGCGGCGGTTGGTCGCCGAGGACTCGCCCTCGCGCACGTACCAGTCGTAGACGACCTCGGGGAGCACGTCGAAGCGCCGGGCGGCGAGGAAGGCGTCGGTGGCCCAGACCTGGTCCTCGTAGCGGACGCCCAGGGGGAAGGTGAGGCCGGCCGAGCGCCAGAAGTCCATCCGGAACACCTTGTTGCAGGGGAAGACGTCAGCCAGCATCAGCGGGGCGTCGTCGATGCCCACCGCCGTGCGCCGCTCGGCGTGGTTGCGCGCCAGCAGCGGCGGGCGCGAGCGCCGGCCGTCCTCCGTCACCTTCTCCATCATCCCGACGGCGAAGTCGGAGCCCGACCGGTCGAGGCTGCGCAGCAGGGGTTGCCAGGCGCGTGCCGGCAGGAAGTCGTCGGGGTCGACGAAGGTGACCAGGTCGCCGGTGCAGTGCTCCAGCGCGACGTTGCGTGCCGCCGACACCCCGGCGTTGGCCTGGCGGAGCACGACCACCTCGCGGTGCGTGGCGGCGTACTCCTCGGCCAGCTCGCCCGAGCCGTCGGTCGAGCCGTCGTCCACCACGACGACCTCGAGGTCCACCCCCGGCTGGGCCAGCACGCTGTCGAGGCTGCGCACCAGGTAGGGCGCCTGGTTGAACACCGGCACCACGACGCTCAGCCGCGGGCGCGCGGCCCGGCGCCACGGGAGGCGGAGGGGACTCACCCGACGACGTCCCGTCGGCCGGGGAGGGGGTGCGGGTGAGCGGCGTCCACGGGCAAGAAGCATAGGGCGGGCCGTCGGCGAGCCGGTGAAGTCGGTTTGGGAGCGGGGCGCGGGGCTGGTCTACTCTCGGACGGCACCATCGGTTGGGGGAGAGTATTGGCTAACGGCGAGGGGCGAGCGCCCCGCACCGACATCCAGGGACTCCGGGCGATCGCCGTCGGGATGGTCGTGGTCTACCACCTCCACAGTCCCCTGCTGCCGGGCGGGTTCGTCGGCGTCGACGTCTTCTTCGTCATCTCGGGCTTCCTCATCACCGCCCACCTCGTCTCCCGCCCGCCACGGCGCCCGCGCGACCTCGCCGACTTCTGGGGCCGCCGCATCCGGCGCCTGCTGCCCGCGTCGCTGCTGGTGCTGGCCTGCACGATCGCCGCGGTCTGGCTGGTCGCCCCCGAGACCGAGTGGCAGGCGAACGCGCGCGACGCGCAGCTGGCCGCCCTCTACGTCCTGAACTGGGGGCTGGCCGGGAGCGCGGTCGACTACCTCGCGGCCGACAACCTGCCGACGGCCGTCCAGCACTTCTGGTCGCTGTCGGTCGAGGAGCAGTTCTACTTCGTGTGGCCGATCCTCGTGGCGCTCGCCGTGCTCGCGGGCCGGCGCAGCGCACGCGCCACGACGATCGCCCTGGCCACCACGCTCGGCGCCGTGGTGCTGGCGTCCTTCGCGTTCTCGGTCGAGCGCACGGCGAGCAACCCGGCGGCGGCGTACTTCATCACCCCGACGCGGATGTGGGAGCTGGGCATCGGCGGCCTGGTGGCGCTCCTGGTCAGCCGGCGCGAGCTGCCGGTCGCCGACCTGCGGGTGCGGGCCGTCGGCGCCTGGGCCGGCCTGGCGATGATGGTCGCGACCGGCTTCCTCTACTCCGAGAGCACGCCCTTCCCCGGCTACCAGGCGGCGCTGCCGGTGCTGGGCACCGCGCTGGTCATCCTGTGCCGCCCGGACGTCGACGTCCCGCTGGGCGCCGGCCGCCTGCTGGCGCTCCCACCGGTGCGCTGGGTCGGCGACGTGTCGTACTCGGTCTACCTGTGGCACTGGCCGCTGATCGTGCTCGCACCCAGCGTGCTGGGCCACGAGCCGGGCTGGCGGTCCCTGCTGGCCATCGCCGCGGCGACCTTCGTGCTCGCCGGCCTCACCGAGCGCTTCGTCGAGCGCCCGTTCCGCAAGCCGGACCTCGTGCGCTTCCGCCGCACCACCTACGCCAGCGCGGTCGCCGGGATGAGCGTCGTGGTCCTGATGGGCTCGACCGTGGTGGGGCTGGTCAGCGGCGCCGAGGACGAGGACCGCGACCGGCTCGCTGCCGCGCTGCGCACCGGCGGGCCGTGCTTCGGCGCCGCGGCGCTGGACCCGGGCCAGGACTGCGCGCCCGTGGCGTACGACGACCTCGTGCCGGCCCCCGCGCTGGCCGCGAAGGACAAGTCGGAGGCCTACAAGGACGTCGGCGGACGCCAGTGCTGGTCGTTCACCCCGACCTTCGAGGACCGGCACTGCACCTTCGGCGACGAGGACGGCGACGTCACCATCGCCCTGGTCGGCAACTCGCACGCCGGGCACTGGCTGCCCGCACTGCAGCGGATCGCCGAGCAGCGCGGCTGGCGGATCGAGACCTACCTCGCGTCGCAGTGCGCGTTCTCCACGACGCCGCAGCTGTTCCGGACCGAGGCCTTCAGCCAGGCCTGCCTGGACTGGGTGGAGCGCACCACCGACGCGCTGGTCGCCGACCAGCCCGACCTGGTCGTGACGTCCAACCGGGTCTCGGTGCGCGCCGTCGGCCAGCCCGACCTGGCGTCCTCGCTGCCGCTGTACGCCGAGGGCTTCCGCTCCGTCTTCTCGACCCTGGTCGAGGCGGACCTGCCGGTGCTCGTCATCCGCGACACCCCCGCCACGGGGAAGCAGACGCCCACCTGCATCGCCGACGCCGAGGACGACTACGCCTCGTGCGACGGCACCGTCGACGACTGGTTGCCCGCCGACCCGGCGGTCGACGTCGTGGCCGAGATGGACGACACCCGGTTGCGCATCGTCGACCTGACGGACCGGATCTGCGACGGTGGGACGTGCTCCGTCGTCAACGGCGGAGTGATCACCTACTTCGACGCCTCGCACCTGACGGCGACCTACGCCTACACGCTCGGCCCCTACCTCGCTCCCGCGGTGGAGGCCATGACGCCCGACCGACCCTCGCAGGAAGGATGACATGGCCACCGACAGCCGGCCGCTGTTCAGCATCGTGAGCGCCGTCTACAACGTCGCGCCGTACCTCCCCGACTTCATCGACTCGATCGAGGCGCAGACCACCGGCCTCGACGACGTCGAGGTCGTGATGGTCGACGACGGGTCGACGGACGACTCGTCGCGCCTGCTCGCGGAGTGGGCGGCCCGCCGGCCCGGCACCGTGCGCGTGGTCACCCAGGAGAACGGCGGCCAGGGCGCGGCCCGCAACCGCGGGATCCAGGAGTCCACCGGCGCGTGGATCACCTTCCCGGACCCGGACGACGTCCTCGAGCCCGACTACCTCGAGGTGGTCCGCGACTTCGTCCGCGCGCACCCCGAGGCGCACATGGCCGCCACCAACCGCCTGATCTGGAACGAGCGCAGCGGCAAGGTGAGCGACAGCCACCCGCTCCGCGCGATGTTCGCCGGCAGCCCGTACGTCGACCTGAGCGCCAGCCCGGACCGCTTCCACGGCAGCTCGCCGGCCACCTTCTTCCTGCTCGACGCGATCCGTGATGCGGACCTGCGCTTCGACAGCCGCGTGCGCCCTAACTTCGAGGACGGCCACTTCAACTGCCGCTACCTCTTCTTGTTCGACCGGCCGCAGGTCGGCTTCCTGCAGCGCGCGAAGTACCACTACCGCAAGCGCGAGGACGCCAGCTCCACGCTGCAGACGGCGGGGATGCACCCGGGCCGCTACACCGCGGTACCGGAGCACGGCTACCTCGACGTGATCCGTCGCGGCAAGGAGGCCTTCGGCGAGCTCCCGGGCTGGGCCGCGACCTTCCTGCTCTACGAGCTGCAGTGGTACTTCTCGCGTCCCGACCCCAAGGCCGGCGAGCGGCCGGTCTCCGGCGAGGTCCCCGAGCGCTTCCACGAGCTGGCGCGGCAGATCCTCGACGAGGTCGACGTGCACGCCACCTCGCCGTACCTCCCGCCGTCGGTGCCGCCCCAGGCCCGGCTGGTGCTCGAGCACGGCTACGACCCGGAGCCGTGGGTCGAGCAGGAGGTGCTGCTCCACGACCTCGACACCACGCAGGAGCTGGTGCGGGCGACCTACTTCTTCACCGGCGACCTGCCCGAGGAGCAGTGGCTCGCGAACGGCCGCCCGATCGAGCCCAGCCACGGCAAGGTGCGGGCGTGGGAGTACTACGGCCGCACGCTGCTGCGCCAGCGCGTGGTGTGGCTCCCGGCCGACGTCAGCCTGCGCCTGCTCCGCAACGGTGAGCCCGCCGACTTCATCTACCGCCGCGACCCGCGCCGGGTCCAGGTGGCCCCGCCGGGGCAGCTGCGCTGGTGGCTCAACCCCGAGTCCGGCTTCGCCCGCAGCGAGATCCCCGACATGCTGCGCCAGCGCCGCCCCACCTCGCGGCTGAGCAAGGTCGCCGCACGCATCAAGGACCGGCCGGCCGTGGCGCGCCGGTACGCCGACGCGTGGGTCTTCATGGACCGGGTGCACGACGCCGCCGACAGCGCCGAGATCCTGTTCCGCTACGTGCGCGAGAACCACCCGGAGATCAACGCCTGGTTCGTCCTCGAGAAGGGCGGCAAGGAGTGGGACCGGTTCCGCGCCGAGGGGCACGGCGACCGGCTGGTCGCCTACAAGTCCCTGCAGTGGCGGGTGCTGATGTCGCACGCCACCCACCTGCTGTCCTCGCACGCCGACGCCGCGATCGTCCGGCCGTGGCCGGTGCTCGAGTTCACACACGCGAAGTGGCGCTTCCACTTCCTGCAGCACGGCGTGATCAAGGACGACCTGTCCTCGTGGCTGGACCCGAAGCGCATCGAGACCTTCGTGGTCAGCACGCCGCAGGAGCTCGCGTCGATCGCGGGCGACGACACGTCGTACGTCTTCACGACGAAGGAGGTCGCGCTCACCGGCCTGCCCCGCTTCGACCGCCTGCAGGCCGTCGGCGACCGCTTCCCCGTCGACAAGCGGGACCTGCTGCTGGTCGCACCCACCTGGCGCAACAACCTGATGCCGCCGATCATCGAGGGCAGCCAGCGCCGTGACCTCGACCTGTCCCTGCTCGACAGCTACTTCGTGAAGGCGTGGATGGAGTACCTCCGCGACGACCGCCTCGCGAAGGCCTGCCGCGAGCACGGGGTGACCCTCGGCTTCCTGCCGCACCCGAACCTGCAGCCGCTGCTCCCCCACCTGGACCTGCCGGCCCACGTGACGCCGCTGAGCTACGAGGGCCAGGACCCGCAGGAGCTCTTCGCGCGGGCGCGGGCGTTCGTCACCGACTTCTCGTCGGTGGCCTTCAACGCGGCCTACCTGCAGCGCCCGGTCGTCTACTACCAGTTCGACGCCGACCTGGTCCTCGGCGGCGGCCACGTCGGCCGCGCCGGCTACTACGACTACGAGCGCGACGGCTTCGGCCCGGTCACCGCGAGCGCGGAGGACGCCGTGCAGGCCACCCTCGACGTGCTCGCGGCCGGACCGCACCCGACCGGGGTCTACCAGGAGCGGATCGACGCCACCTTCCCGCTGCGCGACGGCCGCTGCTGCGAGCGCGTCGTGGAGCGGGTGCGCCTCACCGAGCGCGACCGCAGCGACCTGCCTCCGGTGCCGACCCCCCAGGCCTGACCCCCCTGCCGGCGGTCGAGTGCGAGGCGCCCGGCAACCTGCCGGGTTGAGGCGCGGGATCGCCGGCAACCTGCCGGTGATTGAGGTGCGAGGCGCCGCCGACCTGCCGGCGGTCGAGGTGCGAGCCGCCCGGCAACCTGCCGGTGGTTGAGGTGCGAGGCGCCCCAGCGCCGAGCCTCGAAACCACCGCCCCCGGTGCGCCGGAGTGTGCCCACCACAGCCCGCCCCGCAGGCCCCGGAGGTTTCGAGGCTCGGCCGCGGGCGGCCTCGCACCTCAACCACCGGGAGTAGTAAGAGTCCCTGGGAGTACGGCGAAGCGCACCCCAGGCTTGCCGCTAGACCAACGCGGCCACCGGGAGCAACGCTCGGACCACCTAGCCCGGTCTTGCCGCCAGGCGGACTGTGCCATCCACCGGAGGCAACCGCGCGCGCGGCAGCGCGGCGCCCGTGCCGAAGGCGCGTCGACGGATGCCCGCGGGCCGAGCTTGCGAGKGCCCGTGCGGCTTCCGTCGACAGGCGACGCGCTCGCGCAGAAGACTCAGCGGCGGCGGAGGCGCGAGGCGGCGGCGCGGGCCTGGCCACGCAGGCTGGTGCGCGCCTCGAGCTCGGCGATGCGGCGCTTCGCGGCGTCGAGCTCGGCGCGGGTGTCGGCGAGCTCCTTCTTGCGGTCGCGGGCGATCCGGTAGAGCTCGCCGATCCGCTTGCCGAGCGACGCCTCCTGCTCGCAGGCGTTGAGGGCGGCCTGGGTCCACGGCTCGGCGGCCTCGGTGCGGGAGAAGTCCCACAGGTGGCCGAAGCGCTCGAAGTCGGCGGCGTAGATGCTCTCGATCTTCTCGCGGACGCCGTTCTCGTACAGCGCGCCGATCGCCTTGAGCGGGGTCGGGTTGGCGCGCGGCAGCTTGACCGGCGGGCGGCCCTGGGCGGCGAGGTGCTCGTTGAGGTCGGCCTGGAGCTGCTTGATCTCGCTGATGTCGTAGATCTTCGTGTACGGGACGGCGTCCTCGCCCAGCATCTCGACCTGGTCGCGGAAGTGCGCGTCCTTGGCCCGCAGCCAGTGCGGCTCCTCCTGGCCCATGAGGTCGACGAACTTGGCGAAGTCCTCGATGACCGTCTCCGCGGTGAGCGGGTGGCGGGGGTACCACCACTCCTTGGCCCAGCGCACGCTGAACGGCGTCTCGATCAGCAGCTTGTTCTGCCACGCCGAGAACAGGCGCACCCGCGGGTCGCGCACGACGGCGAACACGAACCACCCGTTGTCGGGGTGGATCTCCGCGCGCTGCGCGGGGGTGAGCGAGTCCAGCCGTGGCGAGATCTTCCACAGGTCGCGGTTGTGGATCGGCTCGGAGTCGTCGAGGTAGGGCATGTCCCGCGCCCGGAAGCTCGCGGGGTCCTCGCCGGCCAGGTCGGCCATCATCCACTTGAGACTGGTGCAGGCGTTCTTGTTGAGCGCCTCGAAGACGACCTTCGACTCAGGGGCGATGTAGGTGCGCCAGACCCCGCCGGGGATCTCCCGCAGCCGGGTGAGCATGGCATCGGTCGCAGGCTGGCCGTCGATCACCCGGACAGCATAGGAGATCCGGCACGCCCGCCCGGACGCGCCACCGCCCCCGGTCCACCCGGCTGTGCCTCCACAGCCCGCCGTCGAGGCCCGGCGGTTTCGAGGCTCCTCGCTGGCGCTCGTCGCACCTCAACCACCGGGAGCAACGCTCGACCGCCTGAGGCTCGCCCGCACCAGTTGCCGGTGGTTGAGGTGCGAGGCGCCCCGGCGCCGAGCCTCGAAACCACCGGCCACGGTCCACCCGGCTGTGCCCGCCACAATCCGCCATCAACGCCCGGAGGTTTCGAGGCTCCTCGCTGACGCTCGTCGCACCTCAACCACCGGGAGCAACGCTCGGACCACCTACGCCCGTCTTGCCGCCAGGCGGAGGCAGGACGTACGGAAGTCAACCGCGCCCGCGGCAGCGCGGCGCACCGCGCCGAAGGCGCGTCGAGGGCAAGTGCGGGCCGAGCTTGCGAGGCCTGCGCGCAGTCCTCGACAGGCGACGCGCTCGCGCCACTCAGGTCAGTTCGAGGCCTCGTACGCCTGCCGGACCTCGGCGGGGATGCGGCCGCGGGCGGGGACGTCGTAGCCGTTCTCGCGCGCCCACTCGCGGATCTCGGCGGCGGACGCGCCGGACGACGAGGCGGATGCGGTGGACTTCGAGGCCCGTCGGCCACCGCCGCCGCCGCGGCCGACCTTGCGGGCGTGGCCGAGGTACGGCGCGAGCGCCTCGCGCAGCGCGGCGGCGTTCTCGTCGTTGAGGTCGATCTCGTAGCTGGCGCCGTCGAGGCCGAAGGTCACGGTCTGCGTCGCATCGCTGCCGTCGATGTCGTCCACCAGGACGATGTTGACGCGCTGGGCCATTGCATTCTCCTCGAATATCACGACGATTTCCCGGATCCCGGGAATCCGGATATTAGCGAAATGCGCATTCCGGAGAAAGCGACCGGCCGGGGAGGAATGGAAAATGTCGCTCCGGGATATCGGAAATGACGCCCCGCCGATATCTCAGGTGTTCCGGGCGTAGACCAGCCCGAGGCCGCGCAGGGTCAGCCAGGGGGCGTGGTCGGTGAAGCAGCGGCACTCGTCGAGCACGAGCGGGGCGAGGTAGCCGGTGGCGATGACCGCGACGTCCTCGACGGGGGCGCCGAGGGCGGCGACGAGGCGCTCGACCATGCCCTCGACCTGGCTGGCGACGCCGAAGACCATGCCGGACTGCAGGGCCTCGACGGTGTTCTTGCCGATCACGCTGCGGGGGCGGACCAGCTCGACCATCCGCAGCTGCGCGCCCCCGCGGCTGAGCGCCTCGAGGGAGATCTCGATGCCGGGCGTGATCGCGCCGCCGACGTACCGGCCCGCGGCGTCGACGACGTCGAAGGTGGTGGCGGTGCCGCCGAAGTCGACGACGATCGCGGGCCCGGAGTAGTCGGAGGCCGCGGCGAGGGCGTTGATGATCCGGTCGGTGCCGACCTCGCGCGGGTTGTCGACGACGATCGGGACGCCGGTGCGGATGCCGGGCTCGACGATGACCCGCGGCACCTCGGGGAAGTGGTCGGCGAGCATCTCCCGCCACGCGTTGAGGACCGAGGGGACGGTGGAGCACACCGCGACGCCCGTGACGGCGTCCTCGTCGTGGCCGAGGAGGCCGCGCAGCAGCACCGCCCACTCGTCGGCGGTGCGGTGCTCGTTGGTGCCCACGCGCCAGTCCGCGACGACCTCGCCGTCCTCGAGCAGGCCGAGGACGGTGTGGGCGTTGCCGATGTCGGCGGCGAGCAGGCTCATGGCTGTGGCGTCCGGAAGTCCAGCCCGAGGTCGAACACGATGACGGAGTGGGTGAGCGCGCCCACCGAGATGAAGTCGACGCCGGTCTCGGCCACCTCGCGCGCCCGCTCCAGGGTGAGCCCGCCGGACGCCTCGAGGGTGGCGTGGCCGCCCGCCTCGGCGTTGATCCGCACGGCCTCGGCCATGTCGGCGGTCGACATGTTGTCGAGCAGCACCTCGGTGCACCCGGCGGCGAGCACGGCGCGCAGCTCGTCGAGGTCCATCACCTCGACCTCGACCCGCAGGCCGGGGTTGGCGGCGACGACGGCCTGGTACGCCGCCACGACGCCGCCCGCCGCGACCGCGTGGTTGTCCTTGACCATCGCCCGGTCGACGAGGCTCATCCGGTGGTTGACGCCGCCACCGCAGCGCACGGCGTACTTCTGCAGCGCCCGCCAGCCCGGCAGGGTCTTGCGGGTGTCGAGCACGCGCGCCCGGGTGCCGGCGAGGGCGTCGACCCACCGCGAGGTCGCGGTCGCGACGCCGGAGAGGTGCGAGGCGAAGTTGAGCGCGGTCCGCTCCGCGGTGAGCACGCCCTTGACCGGACCGGTCACGGTGAGCACCACGTCGCCGGGCTGGACCCGGGTGCCGTCGGGCACGCGCCCGGTGACCTCGACGGTGTCGCCGAGGGCGTAGGCGAAGGCGAGCTCGGCGATCGCGAGGCCGGCGACCACGCCGGGCTCGCGGGCTGCGAAGTCGGCGACGGCGGCGCCCATGTCGGGCATCGCGGCGCTGGTGACGTCGTCGACGCCACCGGGGAGGTCCTCCTCGAAGGCGAGGGCGACGTGGTCGTGGACCGCTCGCGGGTCCAGGCCGGCAGCGGCGATCTCCTCGACGAGGGCGACCGGCAGGTCGTCGTACGGCGTGCGGGCGATCATCGGGGCACCCCCGCCACGGGTCCGACACTCGGGTCGGTCTGGACCGCCGGGGTGAACGCCACGACGGTCGCGCCGTCGACCATCCGCACGTCGTAGTGGCCGGCGAAGACGGAGTCGTCGCGCTCGGGGTGGTCCTCGCGCCAGTGCGACCCGCGGGTCTCCTCGCGCAGCGCGGCAGCCTCGGCGAGGGCGGTGGCGATGGTCAGCAGGTTGGTGGTCTCCCACGCCTCCTGGTCGATGACCGCGGACTCCACGGCGGCCACCTTGTCGAGCAGCTGCACCGCCTCGGCGAGGCCGTCGGCGTGGCGCAGCACGCCGACGCGGGAGGTCATCGTCTCCTGCAGCTCGCGGCGCGCGCTGCCGGGGACGAGGCCCTGGGCACGGTGGTCGGTCGCGGGCTCGGCCCAGTCGCGCAGCTCGCCCGGCAGCACCTTCGCGATCCGGCGGGAGAAGACGAGGCCGTCGAGCAGGGAGTTCGACGCGAGCCGGTTGGCGCCGTGCACGCCCGAGCAGGCGACCTCGCCGCTGGCGTAGAGGCCGGGGACGTCGCTGCGGCCGTCGAGGTCGGTGCGCACGCCGCCGGAGACGTAGTGGCACGCCGGGGAGACGGGGATCAGCTCGGCGACCGGGTCGACCCCGTGCGAGCGGGCCGTGGCGAGGATGGTCGGGAAGCGGCGCTCCCAGAAGTCCGCGCCGAGGTGACGGGCGTCGAGCCACATGTGCGGCCGTCCGGTCTCGAGCATCCGCTTCATGATCGCCTTGGCGACGACGTCGCGCGGCGCGAGGTCGGCGAGCTCGTGGACGCCCTGCATGAACCGGTTGCCCTCGTCGTCGACGAGGAAGGCGCCCTCGCCGCGGACCGCCTCGGAGATCAGCGGCTGCTGGCCGCGTGAGTCGGGTCCGAGGTACATCACCGTCGGGTGGAACTGCACGAACTCGAGGTCGCGCAGGGTGGCGCCGGCGCGCAGCGCGAGCGCCATGCCGTCGCCGGTCGAGACCGGCGGGTTGGTGGTCTGGGAGAAGACCTGGCCGAAGCCGCCGCTGGCCAGGACGACGGCACGACAGTGGACCGCGCCGACGCCCTCGCGCTGGCCCTCCCCCATCACGTGCAGGGTCACCCCGGCGACGCCGCCGTCGGCGGCGAGCAGCAGGTCGACGGCGAGCGCGTGCTGGATGACCTCGATGTCGGGGGCGGCATCGATCGCCGCGACGAGGGCGCGCTGGATCTCCGCGCCGGTGGCGTCGCCGCCGGCGTGGGCGATCCGGTCGCGATGGTGCCCGCCCTCGCGGGTCAGCGACAGCTCGCCGTCGGCGGTGTGGTCGAAGTTGGTGCCGAGCGCGATCAGCTCGTGCACGGCCTCCGGGCCCTCGTCGACGAGGACCCGCACGGCGTCGGCATCACAGGCGCCGGCACCGGCGACGAGGGTGTCGACCTCGTGCTGGCCGGGGGTGTCCTCGGGGCCGAGGGCCGCGGCGATGCCGCCCTGCGCCCACTGCGTGGAGCCGGCCGACAGCACGTCCTTGGTCACCACGAGGACCTTGTCGACGTGCTCGCGCAGGCGCAGCGCAGCGGTCAGTCCGGCGATGCCGGAGCCGACGATGACGACGTCGGCGCGGGTCGTCCACCCCGGTTCCGGTGCGGTGAGGCGGCCGGGGAGGCGCAGGTAGTCGGGCATCCCAGCAGGCTACTGAACGGCGGGGTCAGCGCGTCGCGGTGACGTCCCCGCGGGACAGGGTCGGGTCGCCGAAGGTCTCGGCCGGGTCGAAGCCGGTCGCCAGGACCTTGTTGTCGGCGTCGACGAAGACCACGTGCGGCTGGTACTCCCTGGCCTCCTCGGTGCTCATCTGGCCGTAGCCGATGAGGATCACCAGGTCGCCGGGGTGGACGAGCCGGGCGGCTGCGCCGTTGATGCCGATGACGCCGCTGCCGCGCTCGCCGGCGATCGTGTAGGTCTCGAGCCGGGCACCGTTGGTGATGTCAACGATGTGCACCAGCTCGCCGGGGAGCAGGTCGGCCGCGTCGAGCAGGTCCTCGTCCACGGTGACCGAGCCGACGTAGTGCAGGTCGGCCTGCGTCACGGTGGCGCGGTGGATCTTGCTCTTCATCATGGTGCGGAGCATCAGCTGTCTCCCTCGGTGGTGGTGCCCGCCGCAGGTGCGGTCAGGTCCTCGGTGGTGCCGGTGAAGTGCAGGGGCAGGTTGTCGATCAGCCGGGTCGTGCCGACCTTCGCGGCGACGAGGATCCGTCCCTCGGTGCCGGGCTCCGGGTGGTCCGGGAGCTCACCGAGCCCGGTCGAGGTGATCGCGAGGTAGTCGAGCTCGACGCCGGGCTCGGACTTCAGCACGCCCATCGCCGCCCAGCGGGCCGCCGGGACGCCGTACGCCGCGCGCTCCTGGGCCGCGCGCAACGCGCGGCTGAGCACGACCGCCTGGCGGCGCTGCTCGGGGTCCAGGTAGCGGTTGCGGCTGGAGCGCGCGAGGCCGTCGGGCTCGCGGTCGGTCTCGGCACCGACGACCTCGATGCCCAGGCACAGATCGGAGACCATGCGGCGGATCAGGGTGAGCTGCTGGTAGTCCTTCTCGCCGAAGACGGCGACGTCCGGGCGGACCAGGCCGAAGAGCTTGGCGACGACGGTCAGCACGCCGCGGAAGTGGCCCGGGCGGCTGGCGCCCTCGAGGACGTCGGCCAGCGGGCCGGGCTGGACGGTCACCGCCTCGGAGGCGACGCCCTCGTGCGGGACCCCGTCGGGGTACATCTCGGCGACGACCGGCGCGAAGACCACGTCGACGCCCTCCTGCGCGGCGACCTCGAGGTCAGCGTCGAAGGTGCGCGGGTAGCGGTCGAGGTCCTCGCCGGCGCCGAACTGGAGCGGGTTGACGAAGATCGACAGCACCACGGTGCCCGTGTCGCCCGCGCGCTCGCGGGCGACGCGTATCAGGCTGGCGTGGCCCTCGTGCAGCGCACCCATGGTCGGCACGAACACCACCGGGCCGCCGCCCTGGGCGCGGAGCAGGGCGCGGAGGTCGGCCCGGCTGCGCGCGACAGCCGGCCGGGTGATGGTGCTCACGACTTCTCGACCGACTTCTCGACCCGCGCCGGCAGGATCCGGTGCTCGCCGTACGCGTTGAGCACGTTGGCGATCTGCTGGGCGCGGATCGGCAGGAGCCGGCCGTCGACGACGGCGCGGTCCAGGGTCGCCCACGCCATCGCGACGTACGACGGCACGGTGTCGGGCGCGTTGGCGGAGATGTCCTTGAGGTGCGAGGCCACGGTCTGCACGTCGCCGCGCACGATCGGCCCGGTGAGGGCGGCGTCGCCGTGGTCCAGCGCGTTGTCGAGCGCCGCCTCGAGCAGCGGGCGCAGCGTGCCGGACGGGTCGTCGACACCGGCCGCGGCGAGCAGGCCCATCGCCTCGCTGACCAGGGTGACGAGGTGATTGGCGCCGTGCGCGAGGCCGGCGTGGTAGAGCGTGCGCATCTCCTCGGGCACCCACGTGGGGCGGCCGCCGAGGTCGGCGACGAGGGACGCGGCGAGCTCACGCTCCCCGGGGCCGGCGGTCAGGCCGAAGACACAGCCGTGCAGGCGCTCGAGGTCGACCGCCGTACCGGTGAAGGTCATCGCCGGGTGCAGCGCGATCACGCGGGCACCGACGGCGGCGGCCGGCTCGAGGACGGCGAGGCCGTGCCGGCCGGAGGTGTGCGCGACGACCTGGCCCTCGCGGATCGCGCCGCTGTCGGCCAGCACGCGGACCACGTTGGGGAGCATGTCGTCCGGCACCGTGAGCAGCAGCAGCTCGGCAGCGCGCGCGACGTCGCTGGGCTTGCGCAGGGGCACGCCCGGCAGGAGCTCGGCGGCACGGCGGCGCGAGGCGTCGGACTCGCCGGCGGCGGCAGCGACGGGGTGGCCCGCGGCGAGCAGGCCAGCAGCAAGGACGGCGCCGACGCGGCCAGCGCCGATCACGCCCACCCGGAGAGTGTGGGTCATCGTGAACCTTTCGTTCCCGTCCCACCGACCACTGCCGCGGCGCGGCAGCCGGTGTGGGTACCGGACGTTGTGCTCAAGAGGAGTACCCGGGGTCCCGGGGACGATTCCACGGTACGCCCGCACGACGCCCGGGCGGAACGGGTCCGTCCGGTGGGCTAGGTCACACCCGGGTCAGGCGGTGCGGCCCTTCTGCCAGGCCTGGCTGGCGGACCGCTCGGCGTGGAGCTCGCTGGTGACGACGTCGAGCTCGGCCTCGAGCTCGGCGACGCGGATGACGGCCTGGCTGGCCCGCTCCTCGGCGTCGGCGAGGCGGGCGGTGAGCCGCTCGGCGGCCTCCTGCGCCGACGTGGCCTGCTCACGGGCCTCGTCGAGGTCGCGGCGCGCCTCGGCGAGCTCGGCCGCGGCGTCGTCCAGCCGCTTCTCGAGGCGGGAGATGGTGGCGTCACGGCGGGCGACCTGCCCGGTCATGTCGGCGGCGAACTCGACGTTCTCGGCCGTGCGGGCCTCCGTCAGCTCGGCGTACGCGCGGGCCTGCTGCGCCCGGTCGCGCGCGGCCTCCTCGCGGGAGTCCATCAGCTCGGTGTGGGTGATCTTCGTGGCGGCCGCGCCCAGCAGGACGGCGGCCGCGCCGGCGACGGTGACGAGCAGCCAGGACCCGGTGAGGGCGGTGCCCAGGACCGCGGCCGCCGAGACCACGGTCAGGAGGGCGGCGACCACGAGGCGGGTCGACCGCTGACGACGACGGTTGCCGACGGGGGAAGTCATGCCAGCACGGTATGCCGCCGCGGCCCCCTCATCTCGTAGACACGCTTGTCACACCCGTCCCAGCCGTCACACTCGTGGCCGCCGTGCCTGGACGCCCGGCGCGGTAGTCCCTGACGAAAAGCACCGTGACACGCCGTACGACGGTGCTTTTCGTCAGGGACTATCCCGCCGGGGCCCTCCAGAAAGGTGTCGAGATTGTCGGACAACGGCGGTAGTCCCGGGTCAAAAGCACCGGGACACGCCGGTGCAGGGTGCTTTTGGCCCGGGACTACCGCGAAGGGCTTGACACCACGCGTCTCGGGTGGGTGGGCCGCCGGCAGGCGGGGCTCAGGTGTCGGGGTCGTCGTGGACGCGGCAGGCGCGCTCGAGGAGGACGGCGGCGAGGACGGCGAGCAGGGCGCACACGCAGGCGGCGGAGGCGCCGATGATCCGGTCGTCGGCCTGGTCGGCGGCGTCGCCGACCCACGAGAGGGCGTAGCCGGCGTACCCACCGGCGACGAGGGCGGCGACGAGGGCGCTGGCGCGGGCGAGGACCAGCCGGTTGACGGCCTGGTGGGCCTCGAGCCGCTCGCGGCGCACGTGGACGGCGCGGTGGGTCACCCAGGCGACGTAGCCGAGGATCCCGGCGAGCAGCAGCAGCGCGAGCGGCTGGGCGAGCGTCACCAGCGGGGGTACGACGCCCAGCCGGTCTGAGACCGGGTGCAGGGCCCAGCCGCAGACGAGGCCCACGGCCGCCCAGCCGACGAGGGTCAGCGGCGGGGTGGGGCGCAGCGAGCCGGCCGGCTCCCGGCGCTCGTCCGGGTCGGGGTCGGGCTCCCGGTGGGCGGGGTCCCGGCTCACCGTGCGGCGGTCACTCGTACTCGAGGACCAGGTCGGGGCGCGGGGTGAGCCCCTCCGTGCCGACCTTCGCCAGCAGCTCGGCGACGGGGCCGTGGCCGAGGAACTCGGCGTCGGGCTCGAGGTCGAGCCACGGCTTGAGCACGAACGCGCGCTCGTGGGCCCGCGGGTGGGGCAGGCGCAGCTCGTCCTTGTCGCTGCGGCGGTCGCCGACGACGATCAGGTCCACGTCGAGGGTGCGCGGCGCGTTCTTCACCTCGCTGCGCAGGCGGTCGAAGGCGTCCTCGACGGCGAGGGCACGGTCGAGGAGGCGGTGCGCCGACAGCGTGGTGTCGGCGAGCACGACGGCGTTGAGGAACGGCTTGGAGTCCGGCGGGCAGCCCACCGGCTCGCTCTCGTAGACCGGGGAGACGCCGGTGACCCACACGTTCGGGGTGTCGGCGAGGGCCGCGACGCCGCCCTGGAGGTTGCCGAAGCGGTCGCCGAGGTTGGAGCCCAGCGCGATCACCACTCGCCGGATCGGACGCATCTCCCCGGTGAGGGTGTCCGCGTCGATGATGTTCGGGTTGGGGGTCTCGGTCATGCTCGGGCCTCTGCCTTTCCGGTTCGGTTTCCCGCTTCGCCTGCCACCTCGCGGTGGCGGGTGATGGTGAGGCGGACGTCCTGGAACGTCGCCTGGATGGGCGCGTCCGGCTTGTGCACCGTCACCCGCGCCCATTCAACACGACTGTCCATGAGAGCGACATCGGCCACCCTCTGGGCGAGGGTCTCGATGAGGTCCACGGGGTCGGTCCGGACGGCGGCGACGACACGGTCCACGAGGACGCCGTAGTCGACGGTCTCACGCAGGTCGTCCGAGGCAGCGGCCGGCGCGGTGTCGACCCCGAGCACGAGGTCGATCACGAAGACCTGCCCGTCGCGTCGCTCGTGGTCGAACACGCCGTGGTGGGCGAAGCACTCGATGCCCAGGATGCTGAGCTCGTCGGTCACGCTGGTGCTCCTTCCGCCCGCTGCCCGATCAGCGGTTGTCCGCTCCACTGTGCCGCAACAGCCAAGGCGTCCCGGTGCGCGCGCACATCGTGGACCCGCAGGCACCACACCGGCGCGCCCCCCAGGCCGGCGGCGAGCAGGGCCGACAGCGCGACGCCCGCGGCCTCCCGCTCGGGGATCGGGCGGGGCTCGCCGTGCTCGTCCTCCAGCAGCCGGCCGAGGAAGGTCTTGCGGCTCGCGCCGACCAGCAGCGGGAAGCCGAGGGACAGCTCGTCGAGGTGCCGCAGCAGCTCCCAGTTGTGGTGGGCGAGCTTGGCGAAGCCCAGGCCGGGGTCGAGGACCACCTGCTCGTCGGCGACGCCGGCGGCGCGGATCGCCTCGACCCGCTGCGCGAGCTCGGCGGCGACGACGGGGACCACGCCGCCGTCGTACTCGGTGAACTGCTGCATGGTCGCACTGTGCGCGCGCCAGTGCATCGCGACGTAGCGGGCGCCGCTGCGGGCGACGACGTCGAGGATCCCGGGGTCGGCGAGACCGCCGGAGACGTCGTTGACGATGCTCGCGCCGGCGTCGAGCGCGCGGGCGGCGACCTCGGCCCGCATGGTGTCGACCGAGACGGTGGCGCCCTCGGCGGCCAGCGCCKCGATGACGGGTACGACGCGGTCGAGCTCCTCCTCGAGCAGCGGCCTCGTGGCGCCGGGCCGGGTGGACTCCCCGCCCACGTCGAGGATGTCCGCCCCCTCGGCCAGCAGGCGCCGGCCGTGGGCGATCGCGCGCTCGGGGTCGTCGTACCGCCCACCGTCGGAGAACGAGTCCGGGGTGACGTTGACGATCCCCATCAGCAGCGGCGCGGTCACACCGCGACCCTATCCACCGCACGGCCCGCCGCGCGCCCTGCGCCGGGCGGTCGGGGGCGACCCGCACGGGCTAGACTCCCCGGCGGTCGTCGACCGGACAGCACTCCTCCTCTCCCCCTGGGTGGCACGCGATGCGCATTGGGCTCCGCCGGGATCTCGACGCGCCGGGTCACCTGCGCCGGCGGGTGGTGAGCCTGCCGCTGCCTCTGCAGCGCCGCCTGAACCGGCGCGAGCTGCCGATCCGGATGTACTGGTGGCGCCCGCCGCGGTTCCGCAACTTCGGCGACGAGCTCGCCGTCGACGTCATCGAGCGGCTGTGGGGGCTGCGCTGCGAGCACACCCCCCTCGCCAGCTGCGAGATGGTGAGCGTCGGGTCGCTGATGGAGCTGACTGCCGAGACCCGCCGGCCCGGGCAGGAGATCGACGTATGGGGCTCCGGATTCATCAAGCCCGCCAGCGAGGACGTCGAGCACGACCTCGAGGGCCTGCGCATCTTCGCGCTCCGGGGGCCGGCGACCGCGCGCCGGGCCGGCCTGAAGCCCGCGGAGGTGCCGATGGGCGACCCCGGGCTGCTGGCGAGCCGGGCCTACCGCCCGGCGCGGGCCAGGAGCCACCGCATCGGCCTCGTCTACCACTACGCCGACGAGAAGGTCGCCGCGCTGGACACCGCGCGGGAGGACCCGCGGTTCCTGCTGATCGACGCGCGGCAGTCGCCGCGCAAGGTCGTCCACGACATCACGTCGTGCGAGCTGGTGCTGTCGTCCAGCCTGCACGGGATCATCGTCGCGGAGAGCTTCGGGGTGCCGGCGTACTGGGTGAAGCTGTCGGGTCGGCTCGCGGGCGGCCGCTACAAGTTCCGCGACTACTTCCGCGGGACCGGGCGCAATGACGTCGCGCAGCTGGACCTGGCGGAGTTCCTCGCCGACCCCGGTGCGGAGGCGGCGGCGATCCGCGACCACGTGCCGGTGCCGGACCTGGCGAAGCGGCAGGACGCGCTGATCCGCGCGTTCCCCTACAACCGGGTCCTCGACCTGACCTGAGGAGCGGCGGACCGCCCGACCGGCGGGTGGGCCGGGGCCGGAGGTCAGCCGCGCGGGCTGTGGATCAGCGACATCGCCTCGGCGCGGGTGGCGGGGTTGTGCATGATGCCCCGGACCGCGGAGGTGATGGTGCGCGCACCGGCCTTGCGGACGCCGCGCATGGTCATGCAGAGGTGCTCGGCCTCGATGACGACGATGACGCCGCGGGCCTCGAGGATGTCCATGAGGGAGTCGGCGACCTGCGTGGTCAGCCGCTCCTGGACCTGGGGCCGCTTGGCATAGACGTCGACGAGCCGGGCCAGCTTGGACAGCCCGGTGATCTTGCCGGACTCCGCCGGGATGTAGCCGACGTGCGCGACGCCGGTGAACGGCACCAGGTGGTGCTCGCACATCGACCACAGCTCGATGTCGCGGACCAGGACCATCTCGTCGTGGCCGAGGTCGAAGGTCGTGGTGAGCACGTCCTCGGGCGTCATCCGCAGGCCGGCGGTGAGCTCGGCGTACGCGCGGGCCACCCGGGCGGGGGTGTCGTGCAGGCCCTCGCGGTCGGGGTCCTCCCCCATCGCGTGGAGGAGCTCGCGCACCGCGGCCTCGGCGCGGGCCTGGTCGAAGGCGGGCACGTCGGCGGGGCCGCGGTCGGGGGCGGCGATCGGGTCGGTCACGCGTTCCTCAGGTGCCGGGGTTGGGCGACGGGGGCGTCGGGTCGCTCGACGGGGACGGCGGGCCGCCGTACACGTCGCCGCCGGGGCCCGGCGGGGTCAGGATGGCGCCGCCCTCCGGGCCGACCTCCTGCGGCTGGCCGTTCTGCTCGGCGCGGCGGCGGATCTCCTCGGGGATCTCCACGGGCGGGATGTCCGAGGGGATGCGCGTCGGCGAGCCGGTCCAGGCGGGCCGCTCGGGGCGGAGGCGCAGCGCGGTGAAGATCTCGGCGACCTCCTCCTTGTCGAGCGTCTCCTTGTCGAGCAGCGCGAGCACGAGCGCGTCGAGCACGTCGCGGTTCTCGACCAGGATGTCGAAGGCCTCCTGGTGCGCGGCGGCGAGGAAGTTCTTCGTCTCCTCGTCGACGATCGCGGCGACGTCCTCGGAGTAGTTGCGCGAGTGGCCCAGGTCGCGGCCCAGGAAGGGCTCGGAGTTGGACTCGCCCAGCTTGATCGCACCGAGGCGCTCGGTCATGCCGTACTGCGTGACCATCGCGCGGGCCAGCGCCGTGGCCTTCTCGATGTCGTTGCCCGCGCCCGTGGTCGGGTCGTGGAAGATCAGCTCCTCCGCCGCCCGGCCGCCCAGCATGTAGGCGAGCTTGTCGAGCATCTCCGAGCGGGTCTGGGAGTACTTGTCCTCGTCGGGCAGCACCATCGTGTAGCCGAGCGCACGGCCGCGCGGGAGGATCGTGATCTTGTGGACCGGGTCGGTGCCCGGCAGCGCCGCCGCGACGAGGGCGTGACCGCCCTCGTGGTAGGCGGTGATCAGCTTTTCCTTCTCCGTCATCAGGCGGGTACGACGCTGCGGACCCGCGATCACGCGGTCGATCGCCTCGTCGAGGGTCTCGGCGGTGATGACCTTCTTGCCGTTGCGGGCGGTCAGCAGGGCGGCCTCGTTGAGCACGTTGGCGAGGTCGGCACCGGAGAACCCGGGGGTGCGCCGCGCGACGGCCATCAGGTCGACGTCCTCGTAGAGCGGCTTGCCGCGGGAGTGGACGTCGAGGATCCGCTTGCGGCCGGCGAGGTCGGGGGCGTCGACCTGGATCTGGCGGTCGAACCGGCCCGGGCGAAGCAGCGCGGGGTCGAGCACGTCGGGACGGTTCGTGGCCGCGATCAGGATGACGCCGCCGCGCACGTCGAAGCCGTCCATCTCGACGAGGAGCTGGTTGAGGGTCTGCTCGCGCTCGTCGTGGCCGCCACCCATGCCGGCGCCCCGGTGGCGGCCGACCGCGTCGATCTCGTCGATGAAGACGATCGCGGGGGCGTTCTCCTTGGCCTGCTCGAACAGGTCGCGGACGCGGGAGGCGCCGACGCCCACGAACATCTCGACGAAGTCGGAGCCGGAGATGGAGTAGAACGGGACGCCCGCCTCGCCGGCGACGGCGCGCGCGAGCAGGGTCTTGCCGGTGCCCGGCGGGCCGTAGAGCAGCACGCCCTTCGGGATCTTGGCGCCGACGGCCTGGAACTTTCCGGGCTCGGAGAGGAACTCCTTGATCTCGCCGAGCTCCTCGATCGCCTCGTCGCAACCGGCGACGTCGGCGAACGTGGTCTTGGGCATGTCCTTGCTGATCATCTTGGCCTTGGACTTGCCGAACTGCATGACGCCCCGGCCGCCGCCCTGGACGTTGTTCATCAAGAAGATGAACAGCAAGATGATCAGCGCGAACGGCAGCAGGGTGGCCAGCAGCGACCCGAGCAGGCTGGGCTGCGGGTTCTTGGAGTTCGACTCCTCGATCGTGCCCTTGTCGACCTGCTCCTTGACCGCGGCCAGGATCGCCTCCTGCTCGCCCTGGACGTAGTGCGAGAGGACCTTGTCGCCGCCGTCGCGGGTGCCGTCGTCGAGGGTCGCCTCGATCGCCTGGTCACCGTCGATGAAGGTGATCTCCTTGACGTCGCCCTGGGCGATGTACTTCTCCATGCGGGACGTCGGGATCTCGTCGAACCCGCCTCCGGGCGCGAGGAACTCGAGGGCGAGGACGACGGTCACGACCGCCACCACGATCCAGAGCCAAGGGCCCCTGAACACGCGCTTCACGTACTTACCCGCTCCCCACACTCCACGACAGGATCAGTCGACGGTACACGCCGCCCACGCACCCATTCTGTCCGGTCCATGGTGACCGGAGCCAGCGGAGCCCCCGTTCGGGGGCTCCCGCGGACGACAACGGGTGGCGCCGGCGTGGAGTTCCGCGGGGTCGCAGCAGGTGTGCGCGGGGGTCGGGTCGGGGTTCCGGGGCCGTGGCTGGCCCCGCCGGGTCAGGAGCAGGCGTCAGGAGTAGACGGCCGGCGAGAGGGTGCCGATGTCGCGCAGGTTGCGGTAGCGCTCGCGGTAGTCGAGGCCGTAGCCGACGACGAACTCGTTGGGGATGTCCCAGCCGACGTACCGGGCCGTGACCGGCATCTGCAGCGCCTCGGGCTTGCGCAGCAGGGTGGCGATCTCGACGCTGGCCGGGCCGCGCGAGCGCAGGCTGGAGGTCAGCCACGACAGGGTGAGGCCGGTGTCGATGATCTCGTCGACGATCAGCACGTGCCGGTTGGTGATGTCGGCGTCGAGGTCCTTGAGGATGCGGACCACGCCGGAGGACTTCGTGCCGGAGCCGTACGACGACACGGCCATCCAGTCCATCTCGACGTGCGACTTCAGCGACCGGGCGAGGTCGGCCATGATCATCACCGCGCCGCGCAGGACGCCGACGATGACGAGGTCCTTGCCCTCGTAGTCCCGGTCGATCTCGGCGGCCAGCTCGGCCACCCGGGCCTGGATCTGCTCCTCGGTGAAGAGCACCTCGACAAGGTCGTCCGCGACGTCGCTGGCGTGCATGGACGTCAGCCTGCCACAGGTGTCGCGCGGAACCGGAGGTGGGCGTCCTCGCGGTAGGCCGTGGTGTGACCTGGCAGCTGCACCTCGCCGTTGATCCCGCCCAGCGCGAGCTGGTGCAGGGCGGTGACGTGGACGTGGAACAGCTCGCTGTCGCGGGCGCCGGCGGCCAGCGCGGCCAGGCGCAGCACCCGGGTCGCGACCGCGGGCAGCCCGTCGGCACCCGCCAGCGCGTCGTACGACGCCTGCGCGATCGCGTCCAGCGCCTCGACGTCGGCGCGGACCTGGTCAGCCGTGCGG